>NZ_JACJEU010000019.1:0-80830 GCF_014164215.1 Shewanella sp. SG44-2 | reverse complement strand
AGAGCCTACAAGGATAAGAATTTGAAGCTGTTGAAATGGCATTGGATGTCAGCAATTAAGATGCTTCAAAATTTAGTAAGGGACCCACAAGCATCCTATTAAATTCGTGGGGATCCCTCAGACTCTGAGCGCATATTGCCATTACTCCACCAGCTTCTGGTTGTGCCCTCAAGCACACCAGCACGATATTTGGAGTCAAACGCGAGGGTGCCATTGTCAAACCACTGCTTTAGAAAACCGTCTCGTAATCCCTGTTCAAAATGCGCTAATTTCGCCATTTTCCCATTAGGATAATAAGTAACCGCATCGCCGGTAAAAGGCTCTTTGTGGTATAATCTCAAACCTGTTATGTGCGAGATACTAATATGCTGACTCAAAACTGGCCCACTTGGTGCAGCAAATAGCTGCACATACATTAGTACCCCGCCAAAAATGATGACGAATAACATTGCCCCATATTTAGCGAATTGCACTTGCTGTTCCTTGGTAATCACCTGGGAACAAGATGTAATACGATCCTAAATAAAGCTCATTTTGAATGTGATAATGGTATTCAGCATCTTGAGCAAACTGAGTAATAGATGTGTGACCGCCTGATGCGTCTAAATCAGTTGGGTAAGTGCCTGTAGAGTTACACTTACGACCATACAAGAAAAAGCCATCGGCAATAACTCCGACCAAGTTAGAATCATCTTCAGAAAATGAAATTGGCTCTAAATGATAGTGATAACTTTGCGGTCCTGTATGTGCGCCGTTAAAGTCGAGGCTGCCTGCAGCGTCGTCAAGAGGAATACCAGGACCTTCTTCATCGTTATAAATAACCGCTCCACTCACCGCAATACCAATTGCCCCTAAACCGGTAGCAGAGGTTGATGTTGCTTGAGATGGGCTGTTATCTACCGTTAACGTGTAAGTCCCCACAAAGTCATCAATGTAGCCGGGGGCCATTTTTGCGTAAGACGTCACGGTTGGTTCAACATGCAGTTCATTACTAGCAGACCAATAAGGCGATGTATGATTTGGCATACCATTGGTTTCAATAACGACTTTAGTGCCGCTGAGCACCACATTGACGTTGTTATCATCAAACTCATAGTACGCAGTATGTAAAATGCCACTGCCTAAATCTTCTGTTCCCGTATCGATGCCAGTATCAGTTGAAGTATCGGTTGAACTGGTTGCATCTGCTACATCGGTGCTGTCTTCAGAACCGCCACAGCCTGTTAACCCCAAGGTTAATGCTAAGGTGATGGCAAGAGTAAGCGAACTTAAATTTGAAGGATTCATGTCATATCTCATAGGTGTAAATATAAGATAAAGCTTAACAATGAAATGTGCAGAAACTACGCAGAAATTATGAATAATCAGCAGTTTTGTATATACGAATGTTAATGAGGTTAAAAAGCCGCTTGGGATACCGTGGTGTGGTTTTCAGCATTAGTCATGATGACAACGTTCATATATAAGCTTGGAGAAGTCGCTTGGTTTTCTGGTGTGGTTGAAACTAATATCGCCCAGTTTGATGTCAGTTTGATGATTTCGGTGATTATCTTTGGCTCCGGTTACGTATCAATGGAAGACGGGTGGGTAATGGGCTTTATTATGAGTGTTGTTAACTTAACTATTTGGGGTGTTGTCGGCGGACTTTGGTGGAAATTACTTGGTTACAGGTAAGATTGACAAACTCTCTCGCAACGAGTCAATGCTAGGCTTCTAACTAAATGGTCTGCTCATGCTGTGACGATAACAGTGCTTATTACTTTTCAATGTCGATATACCGAGTTAAGGTTAGTTACATTCGCCTTTAAGTTATATCAAAGGAAAATCGCATAATGAGTCAAAGTTAGAAAGCAAATTAACTATGTCAATTGCTTAGCTCAACTTAATCATTTAAGCATTAATACATCTATATATTAACGGACTCAGCTGAGCCCATATTTAAGCCTACAGAGTATTACCTACAAATCTAATGTCGTAAATAGAAATACCTGTTGTCAAAATGGCAACTCGTACTTACAAACCTTTCAATCTATTATCCTTACAACATTAAGTGAGGGTTTTATGACTAGGTTTATACTGTGCAGCTTTGCGTTGGTTCTGCTTTATCCCACTGCAATTGATCTTTACTTGGTTGGTTTACCACAAATAGCCAAAGACTTAGGTGCAAGTGAGTCACAACTCCATATCGCTTTTTCTGTGTATTTAGCGGGTATGGCCACAACGATGGTATTTGCCGGTAAATTATCGGACGTTATCGGCAGACGACCCATAGCAATTACTGGCGCTATTATTTTTACACTAGCTTCGTTCATGGGCAGCACAGTAGAAAACAGCCAATCTTTTTTAATCGTCCGCTTTATACAAGGTATTGGCGCAGGCAGTTGCTACGTGGTCGCCTTTGCTATTTTGCGTGACAAGTTGGACGATAAACGCAGAGCAAAAGTATTATCTATGGTCAATGGGATAACCTGCATAATGCCCGTTATCGCCCCGGTGATTGGCCATTTGATCATGCTTAGCTTTCCATGGCCAAGTCTGTTCATCACCATGGCGGCTATGGGCGGAATGGTGTGTTTAATATCAGTATTTGTTTTAAAAGAAACCAATACTACACGCCAATCTTCAATGGATAATTTAGCGCTAAACGTCGATTCAAGCTCTCAATCGACAACCCATCCCATAACCCAATCCACAATAGCGGCAGAATCATTTTACCAACGATTCTTTTTAAGTAGATTACTCATCAGTTCCATTGCAGTCACAGCAATTCTTACGTTTGTAAATGTATCGCCAATGCTGATCATGAATACCTTGGGCTTTAGTCGCGGTGAGTATTCAATTGCGATGGCACTAACGGCACTTGTTAGTATGCTTACCTCATTTGCTATGCCACTGGCGTTGTCATATATCAAACAAGGTACTTTAATGCTGGTATCGCAAATACTGTTTGTCGCTGCCGCAGCCATCCTCGGGTTAACCCAGTTAAGTGGCGACAGCCAAATTATTAGCCTATTTGGTTTTAGTCTTATCTGTGCAGGATTTTCAATTGGGTTTGGTGTGGTAATGAGTCAAGCGCTTAGCCCCTATCGTTATCGAGCGGGTGTCGCCAGTTCTATGCTCGGAGTGGCTCAAATTTGCAGTTCAGCTTTGTATATTTGGCTATTAGGCTTGCTTGGTATAAGTGCATTGAATATGCTGATATTAATCTTGCTAATGGGTGGTGTTATCAGCGCTGTTTTAATATTATTCATTCCCCCACCACTGCCGAGTATTTCCAATGAAGAAATCATTAGCACGCCTTGATCTAAACTTGCTGATCACTCTGCAACTGTTACTACAGGAGCTCAGCGTCACCAAAACAGCAAAAAAACTGAACGTGACACCGTCAACGGTGAGCAAATCTCTAAGCAAGTTACGAGAATGGTTTGACGACCCTTTGTTTATAAAAACACCTCATGGATTTAGCCCGACGTCACTCGCCATCAGTATGGAACAAGAGCTTGCTGACTGGTTACAAGTAAGCAGTCAAATACTCGCCAAACGCGGCGATGAGATCCCTAACGGTGTGCGCTTTAATCTTGCCATGGAATCGCCATTGCTGCTGACGATGTTTAATCAGCTTACACAGCAAATATTTCAGCAGTATCCAGACGCTAAAGTCAAAGTTCACAACTGGGACTATGACTCAATTGAGGCGATCATTCGAGGAGACGTCGACATAGGTTTTACTGGCCGAGAGAGCCACCCAAGATCAAAAGAATCGATTAAACTTTTACCTTACTTTATCAATTACGAAGTATTATTTACCGACCTCCCCTTAGTGTATTTACATAAAGATCACCCAGCCTTAAAAGAAGATTGGAATATTGATACTTTTGTAAAATATCCACAAATTAACATCACATGGGAAAAGTCTGACACCTGGGCATTAGATGAAGTGTTAATAGAAATGGGCTTAAGCCGTAATATTGAATTAACCATGGCCACGTTCGAACAATCTTTGTTTATGACAGCGCAGTCTGGTCACAACATGATTACCACTGCACCACAATATTGTCAGCACTACTGTCGTAATATACACCCAGATTTAGTGTGTTTACCTATTCCAGTAGATAAAGCATTACAAGATAAACTAATGATCCCCTTCGCCATGATTTGGCATAAACGAAACAATCAAAATCCAAAAATAAAATGGTTAAGAGATGCGATAAAAGCCTTATATCGAGACCTTAACAATACCTACTTGCGTTAGTGTAGTGGCATAGTTATTTTGGCCACCTAAATAGAGTTGATATTCTTATCTCGTACATGACTTTAGGTGAACACATGAGATCGATAACCTACTACTTTATAAGCGCTGATGACGGTTACAGTTGTTGAAAAATAGCTTTCATATGCTTTCACACAAAGATCAACATACACTAAAGACTAACTCATAACGCTCATTTACAAATCCAAGGAGGAGACGCATTCCATAAATTAATCCACTCAGGGATTGAACTTGCTGGCATTGGTCTTGCTATACCGAAACCTTGTGCTAATTGACATCCCATTTTAAGTAATTGCCGACCATGCTCTTGGGTTTCAACCCCCTCTGCTATCACAGAACGACCGAAGGTCTTCGATAATTCAATGACACTTTTTACAATGGCTTGATCATCCATATCATCTAACATGTCAATGACAAAAGATTGATCTATTTTTATAACATCAGTCTTTAACTTTCTCAAATAGCTTAAAGATGAAAACCCCGTACCAAAATCATCTAACGAAAAACGTATCCCTAACTGTTTACATTGACTAATAACCTCAGCGATGTGCTGAGTATCTTTAATAATACTGGATTCTAAAATTTCAAATTCAAGCTGACCCGCTTGAAAACTAGTGTTGAGAAATAAGATTTCATTTAATTGTTTAATGAAATCTTCATGCTGAAGTTGTAATGGACTGACATTGACACTGATAGGTATAACTATTCCTAAGCGTCGCCATTCATTATGCTGCTTTATTGCTTGGTCAATTACCCATTTACCTAACTCAATTGCTAGAGGTTCTTCTTCAATGTAGGGCAAAAAGCGAAATGGTGACAAAAGACCTTCTGTCGGATGTTGCCAACGAATAAGGGCCTCTAAACCTATTATTTCATTACTTTCCATATTGATTTTTGGTTGGTAGAATAACAAAAACTCATTGTTATTAAATCCATTGATTATGTATTCTAACTCTCGATACTGGAGTTTTATCGCTACATCATTTTCAAAGTCAAATTCATGAATGCAATTCTTTCCCTGCTCTTTAGCCCTATACATAGCCTGATCAGCATGACGAATAAGTATGTCTGCGTGACTATTATCCTGCGGGAAAAACGTCACTCCAATACTCACCGTTATAGAAAGACGCTTATTTTCAATAATAAATATTTCTGTAATTGAAGAAAGTATTCGCTGTAATATTTCTGATGCTTGATGATGACTGTCTAAATCATCAAGAATCAAAACAAACTCATCGCCACCAAACCTGGCAAGAGTATCATCCTCTCGTATTGCAGTTTTAAACCTATTTGCAACAAGGCAAAGGAACTCATCTCCTATATCATGACCGTAAGCATCATTTACCTCTTTAAAGCCATCCAAGTCTAGGAAGGCTATAGCTATTTGTTTGCTATTACGCTGCGCTTTGATAAGCGCTTGCTGCATTCGATCAGCTAACAAATTTCTGTTTGGCAAATGTGTAAGTGGATCATAATTCGCTGCAAACTTTAACTTCTCATTTACTTCTTTTAATACCTGATTACTTTTTTCAAGTTTGCGTTGATTATTTTTTTCGTCGGTAATATCTTGAAATATACCACTTAATTTTTCAGCAACACCATCGGCATATGTGACATGACAGGTCGTTCTAACGTCAATCTTTTGTCCTTTCGTGGTATAAGTTTCAAGCTCTAAGTCATACTCTTCGCCAAGTTGAATAGCAGCATCAAGCGCTTCTTGGAATAATTTTTTGGAATCGGGTAATAAATAACTTACCCCCATTTCAACGGTAGGAATATATTCTTGCGGAGTTGTTTCATAAATTCGGTAAGTTTCATCTGTCCAAATCAAGTCACCATCATGCAAGTTGAGTTGCCAGCCACCTAGCTTACCTATCTCTTGAGATTCTCTCAATAACTCGGTTGTGGTTGCAAGTAGTTCTTCCTGCCTCTTACGAAAGGTTATTTCTTGGTGCATGCCAATCATTCGTGTCGGTTTGCCTTCAACATCCCATGCAATAGCTTTGCCTGTAGACAATACCCAAACATAATGACCACTTTTGTGTTTCAAACGAACTTCTAACTCACAAAGTTCGCTTTGGCCTTGACAGTGGTAATCATAATTTTTAATTGCTCTAGGCAAATCATCTGGGTGTAATACATCTAGCCAAGTTTGGTAATCAACAGGCATTAACTCCGATAAGGTATACCCTATAATCTCAGCCCAACGTTCATTACACACAAGACCATCATTTTCAACACGCCAATCCCAGACGCCAACATTAGTCGCATCTAAAACTAACTCATTAACCTCTTGGCTTATCGTATTCTTGTGCATGGCCTTTATACTGTTTGGGAAAAAGTTGTGGATTTAATCAACTTTTGTGAATAAGAACTTTTTGCCTTTTAATCAATCACAAAAGTCTACTTATTACTGTTTTTAACTTCGATACCAAAACAGTCTTAACGAACAGATATTCTTTAATATAAGGTAAGCTTGATTAAGTATCAAAGCAAATCACTTAGTTAATGAGCTAAAAAAACATTTTAATAAAACGACAAACAGGATGAGATTAGAGCTTCAAATTTTTACACTATATCCAAAATAAAAACGGTAGAACAAGACTGTGCCACCCATCCTCTGAACAACTAACATAGCTAATTTTCATTGCTTTGGCGGTAGCTCTGCTCGATGTACTCAACTCATCAACTTCAATCGACACATCCAAAAACCAGCTTTGAATTAGTGACTTATCGGTCATCTACGGAATTCAGCACAGCTGAAAAACTTGATAGCAATCAAATATGAGGATGTGTTGTGTTTTTTTGGAGGGATACTTAAGCGCACAGCCTGCGCTGGCAATTTGTGGTGCCTTGTCGTCGTTTTCGGTATAAATGCTCACAATATATTCACTTAATGCAGGTAAAGCTCAAAATTGTTAATGAGGATGGATAACTTGCTTTTAATAAAGAGGAGCCTTGGGGGCTCAAAATCCTATCTTGTGCCCCAATAAATAAGCCTTATATTTGTCGGTTTGGCATTTGGTCTTGAATCTTTCAGGAGGGATAGCTTTCTTTTATAAAGAGGAACCCTAGAGTTCAAAGTCCTATCTTTCGCCCAAATAAAAAGGCCTTATATTTGTCGGTTTGACATTTGGCCTTAAATCTTGAGGAGGGATAGCTTTCTTTTATAAAGAGGAACCCAAGAGTTCAAAGTCCTATCTTTCGCCCAATAAAAAGGCTTTATATTTGTCAGTTTGGCATTTGGCCTTGAATCTTGAGGAGGGATAGCTTTCTTTTATAAAGAGGAACCCTATAGTTCAAAGTCCTATCTTTCGCCCAATAAAAAGGCTTTATATTTATCAGTTTGGCATTTGGCCTTAAATCTTGAGGAGGGATAGCTTGCTTTTAATAAAGAGGAACCCGGGGTTCTGAGCCCTATCTTTCGCCCAAATAAAAAGGCCTTATCTTTCGATAAGGCCTTTTTATTTGAATGTGGCGGAGGGATAGGGATTTGAACCCTAGAACGGGATAAACCGTTGCCGGTTTTCAAGACCGGTGCATTCGACCACTCTGCCATCCCTCCGAACGGGCTGAATAATATAAGTAACTCGTTTGCTTGTAAACCATAAAGTTAAAAAAAACACCTGAGTGCATAGCATTTAATCAGCATGCTCATATTTCTGTCATCATTGAGACTTTTTTAATCAACACAAAACGCATTGGCGACTCTTTTATAGACTTGAATCACTTCAACAGCATCCAGGTAACCTAGAAGAGTTGAATCTGCTAAGGCTTTTGTGGTGCTTTATGCTAATATCATCTCATTATTTTCCGTTGTCGCAGCTAAATTACCACTATATGAATTCAACGCTACTGCCTAGTGCCAAACTCGCTCCTCAATATCATTTACCTGATGCATCGACTTCAGTTTCTTTTCCAAGCCATATACTACTTGGCCAAGAACGAGTGGTTGAAACATTCAAATTAATGAGCAAAACAAATTCGCAACATTTATTTCTTGCTGATTTTTTAGGGGTAGATAGATCACTATTTATTGATGCGTTGGTAACTCAAGCTAACACGCCTTCAAGTCATTACCTTGTTGCAACTAAAAAACAGCAAGAAGATACGGACATTCAGTTTAAGTGGCAACAAACACTCCCGCCTGAACATGTCGGCATTATTGCTAAACAAGAATCACTGTCCTGTTATTTACAAGGGACAATTCGCCGTGCTGATTTACTTGGCAGAATGCTTAAAACGGATAAATCCAGTGTTTATAAACCCGGTGCACTAGCGAAAAATCATTTCGTGTTTATTTGCTTAGCGTCATTATGGCAGCGTGAAAGCCTGTGGGATTTGTTGATGCAAATCATCCACGATGGCTTTTATCGTATCAATAATGAGTTAACCCCTATTCCACTGAATTGTAAGATTGTTCTTGTGGGCTCTGGTTTATCGTATAGCCAGCTTAGAGTTGAAGACCGAAACTTTAATCGCCATTTTCCATTGCTAGCTGAAATGAGCAATGAAGTTGATCTAACGCAGCATCCTGAATCGTCTTATGTGCAATGGTTGAACGTACTTGCCCAAGCAGAATCTGTTGAATTAGAACCATCAAGCTTATTACCATTATTTTGGTATAGCTCTCGTTTGGTTGAGCATCAACAACGCTTAAGTTTAAGTATGTTGGAGTTTAGGCAACTATTAGGTCAAGCAAAAGTGTATTCAGGTCAAGCTACATTGAATGCTGCAGCAATAGCTAAAGCACTGGAAAAATTAAAATTTCGCCACAATAGCTCTGAAATATATTCAGCTCAAAGTTTTGATGATAATTTCATCAATCTGCCAACTAAAGGCGCTATGGTAGGCCAAATTAATGCCCTTACAGTTATTGATACAGGCGATTATACCTATGGTGAGCCTGCCCGTATTACCTCATCAGTGCATTATGGTGATGGCGAAGTGGCAGATATTGAACGTAAATCAGAGTTGGGGGGCAATATTCATGCAAAAGGCATGATGATCCTATCTGCTTGCTTGTACCGAATTTTTGGTCGTGATGCGCCTCTTCATTTAAATGCAAATATTGTGTTTGAACAGTCTTACCAAGAAATTGATGGTGATAGTGCTTCACTCGCCGAGTATTGTTGTTTAATGTCTGCAATAGCAGAACACCCCATTATCCAAAGTTTAGCTGTTACAGGCGCATTAGATCAGTTTGGCAATGTACAAGCGATTGGTGGTGTAAATGAGAAAATTGAAGGTTTCTTTAATTTATGTCAACGCCGCGGTTTAACGGGTGAACAAGGTGTTATTATGCCCAAGGCTAATGTATTACAGCTAAATCTTGAACCTGCTGTAATTGAAGCCATTGATAAAGGGTTATTTCATATCCATGCAATTGAACATATGGATCAAGCAGTTGAACTGCTGATGCAAATGCCTGCTGGAGTCGCTAATGAAGATAACGACTTTGCACCAGACACGCTTTACGGATTAGTACAACAACGTTTAGATAAATTAGCCGGTCAAGATGATGACGACGTGGAACTGAACTTTTTTGCTAAATTGTTAGCTAGATTACACATTATTTAGTGATCGGAGTTGTTTAGCTTACACGTGTTCGCTATCTTGTTAGTATTATCAGTCAATTAAGTGGTATCGATTTAAATGGAAAAAGCTAATAGTTTCACTAAAGAGCAACTTGTCGCATGTGGTCATGGCAATCTTTTAGGCCCAAATAGACCACGTTTACCTGTAGACAATATGTTGATGATTGACCGTATCATTACCATTAATGAAGATGGTGGTGCATTTGGTAAAGGTGAAATTATTGCCGAACTCGATATCACACCGGATCTATGGTTTTTTGATTGCCACTTTATCAGTGATCCTGTAATGCCTGGTTGTTTAGGTTTGGATGCTATGTGGCAACTTGTTGGTTTCTTCCTAGGCTGGGAAGGCGCTGAAGGTAAAGGTCGTGCATTAGGTGTGGGTGAAGTGAAATTTACAGGCCAAGTATTACCTGATGCAAAGAAAGTGACTTACAAGCTTAATATTAAACGTAAAATACACCGTAAATTGGTTATGGGTATAGCAGATGCCACTATGGAAGTTGATGGTCGTCAAATATACTCAGCAACTGATTTAAAAGTAGGTATTTTCAGTGATACATCAACTTTCTAGTTAAAACTACGTTACCTCAAAATACGTTGAACATGTTGCTCAATGCCCTCCGATCTGCATCGCGAGGGCATTTTATTAACTGTTACTTATTAAGTACTACTTGTTAAATAAGCCATTAAGACGACCGTCAATACCTTCACGCCATCCACCTAACCATTGAGACCGTGAATCCAGATTCGAATGGGGACAAACCTCCTTAGAACGCCCTCCTACTCCGGCTTGAAATCCTTTTGAAAATGCTCTGTCTAAACGATCTCTCTTCTGTCTTTTCATGCATGCGTCCTCTTCAGTGACAGGCTTCTGTTTGACATGATAAAGCTGAAGCCTTGCATATAGAAATAGATCGTTTTTTAGTCAAAATCAACCCAAAAAACCATCATTTTAATGATCTTTTATTAAGGTATTGAGAATTAGGTTAAAAAAAATCGAGGAATATTTCCTCGATTTATTTATGGTTCTAGACTACCCCCAGTTTGGGGTGCTAGATGACTGTGACTACACTGAGTCTATAATGACAGTTGAGCCTATTTTTTTACTCGACGACGCAACCATAATAATGGCAGAGTGAATAACCAAGCAAAACTGGCTGCACCTTTACGCTCATAAGCCTCTTCTTCAACTGTGTCTGAAGTAGTACATGCTTCACCAGCGGTTGGTTTCAAAATAACCATTCGCGGCAAATATGCTGTTACTGGAGCACCGTTTCCGTCTAGTTCAAATAGCGGTAGGTTATTTTCACCGACAAGCACATTACCAGTAGTTGCATCGGTTTGATATTGTGGCTTACGAATAAATGCAGTCCCTACAATCGTACCGTCTTCATTAATGCTATTGGCTTCTACAACTTGAATATCAGTGTCGTAAGTTAATATTTCACCAGTACCATCTTGAATACTCACTTGATGACGAGCCCACTCTCCATCAGTATTCTGTTCGTAACCTTTAGACCCACAGGTAAGGCGATCGTTTAGATTAAAAAATTCGCTGGTACTATTTTCAAATAGAAAACCGACTTTTGGACGAGGCTTTTCTTTGTCGTAAGTTGATTCAACATAACCGACAACTTGTCCTTTATTGTTGATATCTTTAGGTTTGCTACTTAAATCTGACAATGTGGTTTGGAAATCATTCGGCGTAACAATCCCTTGTTCTGGATTGTTAGTGTCTAATGTGAAGAATTTATCACGCAAATAGCCACCAATATATTTGCGATAACTGCCGACTAAAATACCATTATCATTAATATCATATGCGATAGAGCTAGTGACTTCATTCTCCATATCTACCCAATTATATTGATATTCACCACTGGCATTCTTTTTCCAGTAAGCCGCATCAAAATATAATTTATCGGTGTCACCGTTACGATAAACATGTGACCGGCCAGCGACATCATCATTGCCGTTAACACCTAATGCTTGGGCGGTGTAAATTAACGTTGAGTCCGTTGCAGGGGTTAAGCCTAACGGTAATTCAGTACGCTCAGGTACACCGGCATCGTCTATGTTATTTAAATCCCATACTAAAGCGCGTGTTTGATAAATAATATAACGACGGCTGTTAGTGTCTGGATACTGAGAATCTTGAACACAAATAGCGAGCGGCGTAGGATTATCTGCATCAGTGTCTTCTGCGCTTTTAATACAGCTATCTACACGGTCAACACTCGATGACGACAGCGCAGTACTACCATAACCAACAACAAGGTTATTTTCATTTACATCGGCAGCAACAGACGAACCACCTAACTCAACGGTAGCAGCACTAGTATCAGCATCTTGTTCACGAACATAGGTTGTGTAAGGAGGTACTAATGAAAATTCGACATCATCTTTTACTGCAATGGCACGAAGTTCAAAGTCACGATAATACCAAAGCTCTTGTGTTGTGCTTGTACCTTCATAAGCCAAGGTCTTTTGCTCACCAGTATAAGCACCTACTTTGGTGCCATTACTGTTAAGACCATAGAAGAAAGTATCAATTGAATTAACAACAAGTTCACCATCACTGTCTACGTCAGTAGGATTAGTCGTGCCGGCTAAGCTATAAAATGAAGGCTTCCAAGCACCTTCAGCGGCATTCGCACTAGTCGTGACGGTGAAGTTATTTGCTTCTATTGGTGTTAATACTGAATAGGTAATTTCTTCTGCATCAGAAATACCATCTTCAACATCAATGATGCCGCCTTCAATGTCTTCGGTGCTAAGTTTCTTTTTACCTTTTGAAATACCGACAACTTCATCTTGACTGTTCACCGCCATGGCATAGCCATTACGTGTACCGTCAATAGTGCCATTTAGGTCGAAATCTTCAATATTAACAATTTCATATACTGGCGCAGCTTGAACTGTTCCAATCACACTTAATACACCTATCGCAACAAGGGATAAGGCTTTATCAAACTTTAACTTCATGTAACTATTCCTGTTTTATTATGCTTTACTTCAGTGACTCAAGCTCTTCCCATCGCTCGAAGCAAACTTCTAAATTCTGTTCTTTTTCTGCCAACAACTGCAGTGCTTTATTGACCAAATCCTGCGGTTGATTATAAAAATCAGCACCCGCTATGGTTTGCTGCAATTGGGCAATATCTTGCTCGAGCTGTTCCATTTGGCTCGGAAGCGTATCTAATTCTTTTTGCAATTTATAAGACAGTTTTTTGACTGCTTTCTCAGGGATACTGACAGGCTTTGTTTCAACCACTGCGGTAGGTTGGACAACATTAGTTGCAACAGGTTCCTCAGAATAAAACTTTGCACCTTGAGCAACAGCATCTTGGTAACCACCAACATACTCAGCCCATTGCCCATTGCCCGCAAACCACCAACTGCTAGTAACGGTATTGTCGATAAATGCTCTATCGTGGCTCACGATAAGTAATGTACCAGCAAAATCAGCAAGCAGTGACTCTAACAACTCTAACGTCTCAATATCAAGATCGTTTGTTGGTTCATCGAGAATAATTAAATTGGCAGGGCGTAATAATAATCTCGCCAATAACAAACGGTTCTTTTCACCACCAGAAAGTGCTTTTACCGGAGTACGAGCACGCATTGGCGAGAATAAGAAATCTTGTAGATAGCTTAGAATATGGCGATCTTGGCCATTAATGGTGACGGTACTTTTCCCCTCACCAACGTTTTCTTCTACTGTTTTTTCTGGATCAAGCGCTTCACGATACTGGTCAAAATAGGCAACGTCTAGCTTAGTACCGACTTTAATTTCGCCAGATTGAGGCTGTAGTTTTTCAATTAACAGTTTGATTAGCGTTGATTTACCGCAACCATTTGGGCCAATTAACGCTATGCGGTCACCACGTATAACAGTAGTACTGAAATCTTTAACTAAGTTTTTATCAGGTAAATTATAATTAACATTTTTAATATCAAATACTAACTTACCAGAACGTTCGTTATCAGATACCGACATTTTGGCGTTACCTTGACGGTTTAAGCGTTCACTACGTTCGGTACGTAGTGCTTTCAACGCTCGAACACGTCCTTCATTTCGAGTACGACGCGCTTTAACACCTTGACGGATCCAGGTTTCTTCGTCGGCAAGTTTTTTATCAAAATGAGCGTTTTTCTCAGCTTCAACTCGTAACCATTCTTGCTTACCATCTAAATAAGCTTGGTAGTTACCTGGAAATGAGATCACGACACCACGATCTAAATCGACGATACGCGTTGCCATTCTTTGAATAAAACCACGGTCATGGCTGACAAATACGATGGCGCCTTTAAAGCTTAATAAAAATTGCTCTAACCACTCAATAGTATCGATATCTAAATGGTTTGTAGGTTCGTCAAGTAACAATAAATCAGGATTAACAACAAGTGCACGAGCTAACGCCACTTTACGCTGCCAACCACCAGACAATTCATTTAATGGCTTATCAGGATCAAGGCCTAACAATTGACAGTTTTGGATAATGCGTGAATCTAATTGCCAGCCGTCATTGTGATCTAATACTTCTTGAAGACGCTGCATTTGATTCAGCATACGATCCATTTGCTCAGGATTTGCATCTGCAACATCATGAGATAATTGATGATACTGTTCTAACGCTTCACCAATTTCTTTCAAACCCGCCGCTATATAAGAGTAAACCGATCCAGTTTCTGCTTTAGGAGGGTCTTGCTGTAAACGGCTAACGTTAACGTCATTTGCAATATTAAACTCACCATCATCAAGTAATACATCACCTGATAAAACTTTCATTAAACTTGATTTACCGGCGCCATTACGCCCGACGATACATACGCGCTCACCAGGTTCAATGGTAAAGTCTGCATTTAACAGCAAAGGAATGTAACCGTAGGCTAACGAGCCATTATTAATCCGTACCAGACTCAATCTAAACTCCTAAAAATTCTTGTAATTGTGCGGCATCGAAAGGCCAGAATAACTCACGTTCGCCCTGTACAAATACAGGAATGCTCATGCCATAACGCTCAGCAAGTGATGCGTTATCACAAATATCGATGTGCTGATAATTTATTGCGGTTTGGTCAACCAATACTTGTGCTATATCACACAGATGGCAACCCTCTGTGTGATACAGCACATAAGCGACTGAACTATTTTTTTGCATGTGTCAGTAGCCACACATTATGAATATGTGGATTACGTTTATAATCCAGCGGTAAACATAAATGGTCAATATTAGTCACGTCGATACCAGCTTGGTTCAACGCTTCGATATCCATCTTAAATTTACGCTTGTTATTTGAGAAAATAAGCTCACCATTTGGAGAAAGCAGTTTAATTAAGCCGCCCAACATCTCTGCATGGTCGCGTTGCACATCCCAACTATCTTCCATACGTTTTGAATTTGAAAACGTCGGTGGATCAATAAAAATGAGTTCAAATTTTTGATGACTATTATCTTTTATCCACTGTAAACAGTCTGCCTGAATAAAATCGTATTTAGCACCAGACAAACCATTTAAGGCAAAGTTTTCTTTGGCCCAATTGATGTAGGTATTAGACATGTCGATGGTGGTAACCGATTTAGCTCCGCCAATCGCAGCATGGACTGATGCAGACCCAGTGTAAGCGAATAAGTTGAGGACATTTTTGCCTTTAGCTTTATCGCCAACCAATTTACGTGTAACACGGTGATCGAGAAACAAACCAGTATCGAGATAACCGGTTAAGTTAAGTTTAAATTTAGCACCATATTCTTCAGTGATAACTTCTACTTTACGTTCGTCAATTTTTTGATACTGGTTAGCACCCTTCTGACGTTCACGAGTTTTCAAGGTGATACGATCTGGATGAATCCCTAAGGCACCTGGCAACGCTAATAGCACATCACTAATACGGCGTTTGGTCACCGCTTCAGGAATAGTTGCTGGAGCTGAATATTCTTGAATAACAACATAATCGACGTATCTATCAATGGCGACGTTGTATTCAGGTAAATCAGCATCATATAAACGATAACTGTCTATGCGCTCTTTTTTAGCCCATTTCTCAAACTGCTTAACATTCTTTTTAATACGATTCGCAAATGCTGGCGCAATGTCGATAATATCAACACCTTCAGGCAATTCAAGCACGTCGCGGCGGGTACTGTTGGCGTGTAAGGTATAAATGTTAAAAGCACATTCTAATGCGCCGTTGAACATTTTCATCTGCTTGTCAGCTTTTAGTTTAAGCGATGATATAAGTTCAACATCACTGCACAACATAGCTATTTTCCAGCCACCAAACTCTTTTTTAAACTTATCACCGAGTTGGTAATAAAGTTGTAAAAGCTCGGTCACATTACCCAAACGCTCACCGTAAGGAGGGTTAGAAATCAAAAAGCCTTCACTTACAGGAGGTGTTACATCGAGCGCATCTGACACGCTAAATTCAATTAATTCAGCAACACCAGCATTCTCAGCATTACGCTTAGCGATAGAAATCAGGTGAGGTTCGATGTCTGAACCGTAAAATTTAAGCTTACAACGAGTTTTGCCCAATGTTGCACGCGCTTGAGCTTCGTCAAAAATAACCTGCCACATTGCTTTATTGTGACTCTGCCAATTTTCGAAACCAAATTTCTCACGTTTTAGTCCAGGCGCAATATCAGCAGCCATTAATGCCGCTTCTATTAGTACTGTGCCACTACCACAAAATGGGTCAAGTACAGTAACAGGGTTAGCTTGCCAACCACTGCGCACTAACATATTAGCAGCTAGGTTTTCTTTTAATGGTGCTTCACCCGTAGTTGAACGGTATCCGCGTTGGTGTAAAGAGGCACCAGAGAAATTCATCGAAATAGTCAGTTGACCATTACGATAATGGGCATCAATTTTAAAATCTGGATTGACACGTTCTACATCGGGACGAGGAGTACCATCATCACGAAAACGGTCAACTACAGCATCTTTAATTTTCAGCGCACCAAATTGAGTGTTATTAATGAAACCACCCGTGCCGTGAAAATCAATACTGAAGGTTTTTTTATGGGAAAAATGCGATGGCCAATCAATGCAGTATGCTGCGTTATAAAGTTGCTCTGCAGAATCACAAGCTCCTTTATAGATGACTAATACGATACGGCTCGCTAAACGAGTCCATAATGTAATGCGATAAGCCAGCTCTAATGAAGCAGAAAAATATACTCCAGCAACACTTTCTTTAACGTCGGTTGCTCCGAACTCTTTAAGTTCAGAAGCAAGGCTATATTCGAAACCCTTTGGGGCTGCAGCAAAAAAATTAAACATGTATTAGTCAGTCATCGGTTACGCAAAATTCAGTGCAGCATTATACCTGCTCAAACACATAACCCCAACGACTTATCGAAATGGACGGTTAAAATCCCTTATTTTTGGGTTAATTTGGCAATATCGTACGATAAAGCAGTGACTCGCTTATTTTACCAGCAAACAAATAGCTATCGCCTAGATTTTACTTGCAAATATAAACGGGGATCGCTATAGTTCGCCCCGCTTTGAAGCAGACCGTTAAACACGCTAACTAGCAAGTTTAATAAGATGAATTAAAGCAGCGTCAATCGGACGCGGGATGGAGCAGTTGGTAGCTCGTCGGGCTCATAACCCGAAGGTCGTAGGTTCAAGTCCTACTCCCGCAACCATTTCTTTAATCAATAGAATAAAAATAATTGATAGCGTTTTTCGGACGCGGGATGGAGCAGTTGGTAGCTCGTCGGGCTCATAACCCGAAGGTCGTAGGTTCAAGTCCTACTCCCGCAACCATTTCTTTAGTCAATAGAATAAAAATAATTGATAGCGTTTTATCGGACGCGGGATGGAGCAGTTGGTAGCTCGTCGGGCTCATAACCCGAAGGTCGTAGGTTCAAGTCCTACTCCCGCAACCATTTCTTTAGTCAATAGAATAAAAATAATTGATAGCGTTTATCGGACGCGGGATGGAGCAGTTGGTAGCTCGTCGGGCTCATAACCCGAAGGTCGTAGGTTCAAGTCCTACTCCCGCAACCATTTCTTTAGTCAATAGAATAAAAATAATTGATAGCGTTTATCGGACGCAGGATAGAGCTGTTGATAACTTGTCGGGCTCAGCTTTTTATAAATAAAGAGTCAAAGGTCGTAGTTTTTATCAAGTCCTACTCCCGCAACCATTTCTTTAATCAATAGAATAAAAATAATTGATAGCGTTTTATCGGACGCGGGATGGAGCAGTTGGTAGCTCGTCGGGCTCATAACCCGAAGGTCGTAGGTTCAAGTCCTACTCCCGCAACCATTTTATATTCGTAATGTCTTCTTTTACCTAAAATCTCATCATAAAATCAATTTCTTACTCATCGGACTCAGCTTTTATAAAAAAAGAGTCGAAGGTCGTAGATTTTTATCAAGTCCTACTCCCGCAACCATTTTATATTGTTATACCTTTCCTTGTAATTTCCTTACTTTAATTATCTGCACCTAGAACTATATCTTTATCGTGTCCCTATTTTTATATTTTAACCTCAATCTCACATCTTACTTAACATCTATACTTTCAAAGGTTTGCTAGAAAATTCTTAATTATATTATTGACTAGATCCGGCTGTTCGGCAAAAACCATGTGAGTTCCACCTTCAATAATCGTTACCTCTGCTTTAGGTAAGTGATCTTGCAAATAAACAGCATATTTCAAAGGTGTCATTTCATCCTTGTCGCCCACAATAATGTGAACCGGGATAGTAATCTCTGTTAAATAATCTATTACATCAAACTTATCGCAAGCATAAAAATCATTTAACATAACTCTAGGGCCATTGTGCCTAATGGATGAATTGATTTTGGTTCTTAAGGGATCCAAGATAAGTTGATTCGCAGACAGTAAATAAACTGGAACATCTCTACCTTGATCAACTATCGCCGACAAAGAGTCTAGAAGTTGTGTCATAACTTTTAAACGTGCACCAGTACCAATGAGCACTAGCCCTTTAATATCGATAATGTTTAATAATGCCACTTGCATTGCTACCGCACTGCCTAATGAATGGCCTATTAATACTACATCTTGAAGATTCCTATCTTCAATGTAACTCACCAACCATCGTGCCATTTGACTCACACTCGTTAACTCATTACCTTCTGGGTGACCAGGAAAACTAAGTGCTAAACAGTTATCAAAATGCAGCTGTTGATACTCCCAAACCACACGGTTACATCCTGAACCATGCAAAAATATTAACGTCATCAGTTGAGTCTCTTTCTAGTGCGTTATTTTGATGTTGGTAGCGATAATTTCCACCAACTCAGCATCCCACCTTCAAGTTGATATACATCAGTAAATCCAAACTGTTTAAGTTTTCTAACCCCAGGGATACTGCGATGGGCAGATAGACATATCACGACAGTTGTTAAGTCTTGTGATAATTCAAGCTGCTTTATCGCATCAATAGAAAGCGACGTAATAGGCAGATTTATCGAGCCTTCAATATGCGACTTGTTCCATTCTATTTTTGAGCGCACATCAATAACCTGAATATCATTCTTCTGTAGTCGTTTATATACTTCTTGGGCGCTCATTTCGGGTACTTTTCCAAACGGTAGCCACTGTGCCAGTTTATTTAATATCGACATCTATGCATTCCTAATATTGATTTTTAATGTGTATGTCTAACAAAGCCGGGGTCAGAGGCATTAATAACCAAGTCATCAAGCTAAATAATGGTGACTTAACCGCTATGGAAAACATCATCATGAATGGTGATTGCCTTCCCTACCTCTAATGTCTACCACACAACTCGCTTCATCAAGCTGTGATTAACTGAGGTTCCATATTTATATTACTGATTCGAAATCTGACATAGAAAAACAACCATAATATCGAGCTTCTATTGGAAATATTGGTGCTCAGGGGCTAGATGATGCAACAACGATATATTGACAATACAATCATACAGCACAGGCTTTTCTATTGACGAGTATTGCTATTGGCGATTTTGCGCTATTACGCGTAAACAAAAATGCCGAATGATTTCTCATTCGGCATTTATCATTAGTTCATACGGTTATTTCATCAAAGTGACTTCAACCAGTGTTTCACTTTGGTGCGATTATTATTGTCTCGGCTTTGCTTAATCAATTCATCATCAGCTTTAATTTGCGTCGTTTTAGCCAAACGGTCATAAAGCAAAACATTCACTGATGCAGCTAAATTCATACACCCTACAGTCGGTACATACACGACATCATCAGCAGCATCAATTAATTGCTGTGGAATAGTGCCATCTTCCGGACCGAAAATATAAAAGGCATTATCTGGATGAATAAATAAAGGCAACGGAGTTGCCCCAACGATAAGATCAACACAGACTATGGTTGCGCCATCTGGCACACTATCAAGCAGTGACTCTACTCCAACTAAAGGAATACGCTTGGCAGCATCTTTAGTGTCGACATCGTATTGTGCATCACCCGACTTAGCCGCTAATTCGTAGCGTTTTCCGGTATAGCAAACATTATCTACACCGTAGCAACCTGCTGCTCGCATAATACCGCCAACATTGACCGGCGTTTTTGGGTTAACTAAACCAATAGTAACGTGTTGCAAAGAGGTATTTACCATAAAAGCTGTTTATCTAATCCAAGTTATGCCGCTTGAGCAACAATACGTTGACGTAACTGCTGCCATGCAGCTTCCACTAATGAAAAATCATGTTCGTCTAATTCTTCATTTGCCAACGCAAGACATTTAACCAACTTTAGATCAAGTGCAGGTAAATCTTGTTCAGGTTCGACTTCTAATTCTGCTAATACAACGGCTACGTGGCCTTGTAAGTAACCACAAGCAAATAACGCATCGTCATCGCTGTGGCTAACGCTGTCTTCAATCCAAGACTCTAATGCTGCATCGTACTGTTCTAACATGTTCTAATTCTCCACTAAATCTGGGTTGGCTACTTTATACATCACGTAATCATGGTAACCCGTGACTATTTTGTAATAGCCAGTAAGCGCTTTATCTAATTCAGGGTCGCCACTATCCACAATTAATGGTCTACCTTCAAGTGCTTTTAGTTTAGTTTTTGTGGCCAGGATTAAAATATTGTCTTTTTCTAGCTGCCGGATCAGTTCTGGTGACAACTGCTGATTGCCTCGACCCAATATATGCCCTTGCCCACCGATCAAGGTAATCACTAATTTGACACTAGAATACCTTTTTTTATCGGCGATAAATGCGAGTAATTGTTGTGCGGTAACATCCTTAGCAATCACACTTTTATGCTGAATAACATCGACACCAAGCAAAGTATTTTCTAAACCAAGGTCCTCCATTACTGCCGCTACAGTGCTACCTGAACCCATGATATAAAGCTCATCGTCCATCGATTCAATCACATCTGCAGCAATATCGGCCAACACTAATTCATCAACTTCTTTACCACCCATTTTCACTGCTTGTATATATCGTGGCGCAGCAGGAACCGTCATTTCACCAAATCGTTTCGCTTTTACAATCCCCTGCCTAAACGCAGTCTCATCAATATCCATGACATCGGCAGACATTAAGCTCACTAACTCACCTTTGAGTAACATACTGACAACTAGCCCTGAAGCATGCGGGGTTATGCCATAAACACCCGAGTGAATTTTAACACCGGCTGGCACGCCTAACACTGGAAATGAGTCATCAACCACGGTATAAATATCACGGGCAGTACCATCACCACCAGCAAACAGTAACAAATCTAATTGATGACCGAGTAAGCATTTCACCGCTTGTTGAGTGTCTATTGCAGTTGTTTCAGTTGAAGTGGTTTCTAACGTGGTATATATATCTTGAGTCGAAAAGCCCATTTGACGACATAAGCTCCCGCCCATATCACCAGATGCAGTAATAATATCGATTTGTTTGATGAAAGGTAAAATCACATTCAGAGCTTGTTGCATTCGCATCTGTGCTTTGGGAATAGCCCCTTTTGCAATAGCTTCTACGGCAACACCATCAGAACCTTTTAAAGCAACACTGCCTCCGAGGCCAGCTAATGGATTAATGATTACACCTAAGCGAAAACGTTTCACACTAACTCCTTGCTGATAGCATAACTTCTGTGTCAAAAATGAAAAGTAACTAAATTATCTATTGAACCAATTATGGATTAGTCGCTGGTTGGCCATTAATATTGGGGATAAGCAATACCGCTATCATAGATAAAAAAGCACAAGCGGCAGCAAAGACCCACACCCACATAGTGCTACTACCATCACCCCAAATCATGCCACTGATCCATGTGCCTAATGCGCCACCCACACCAAAGCTGACACTGGCATATAGTGCTTGGCCAGTACTTCGATGGCTGATGGAAAAATGACGATGAATAAAATGGATTGAAGCTGCATGGACTAAACCAAAAGTGAAAGCATGTAATAGTTGGCTAATAACCAATAAGGAAACGTGTTCAACACCAAAAGCCAATAGTAACCAACGAACGGCGGTTAACAGAATGCTCACCACAAGCAATACTCGAATACCGTATTGACGAATAAGACGTGATGAATAAAAGAAAATAATAATTTCGGCTAACACACCCAAAGCAACTAACATTCCAGCGATGGTCTCAGAGTAACCAACCTGCTTTAGATACAATACAAAAAAACCATAAAATGGTCCGACGCTCATCTGCAGTAACATTGCAGATAACATAAACCATACTAATGATTTATCAAATGTCAGTTTAGGACGCTCCGCTTTATTGACTACAACACTGCGATTAGCAGGTAGAGGTAATGAGCAAGCAAACAAACCTAAAAACAATATCATTCCCATATAAGGCAACACTTCTGGGCCCCAGTGATCAATCGCTAATCCACCACTTATCACCAAAATAATATAGCCAACACTGCCCCAACTCCGAATGGCACCATAACGATCTGCTTTATCACCCAGAGTTTCTAGCGTAATCACTTCTAACTGAGCAAGAATGGAATTCCAAAAGAAAGTATATATGGCCAAACTAACCGCAAGGTACATGAAGCTACCATCAAAGAAAAAACTGATGTAGGTAATCGCAGCAGCAAAGGAGCCAAGCTTTATCAATTCTGAACGCATACCGGTGCGATCGGCTACAGCCGCCCATACATTTGGCGCGACAATTCGAGTGGCCATTAAAATGGCCAACAAAAAACCTATCTCTTGGGCATTGAAACCTCGGCTATCAAAGAAAACCCCCAAATAGGGAACCATGATGCCAAGAATAGAAAAGAAAAAGAAATAACAGGCGCTGAGCCAGCGTAAATCTGGTTCAGCGCGTTTCAATGAGGACATTATCGCATTCCGATAACGGGTGTTTGACTAGTAACATCTTGGTTTTGCGCACGATGTCTTAATAAGTGATCCATCAATACAATTGCTAACATCGCTTCGGCAATAGGCACAGCGCGAATACCCACGCAAGGATCATGACGACCTTTGGTGATCATATCGATTGTTTCGCCCTGCACAGTCATACTTTGACCTGGTACGCTAATGCTCGAAGTAGGTTTTAGCGCAATATGGGCCACAACAGGTTGACCAGATGAAATACCACCCAATACACCACCAGCATGATTAGATGCAAAACCTTGTGGTGACATTAAATCACGACCTTCAGAACCTTTTTGAGTAACAACGCCAAAGCCATCACCAATTTCAACGCCTTTAACTGCATTGATGCCCATTAACGCATGCGCTATGTCGGCATCAAGACGATCAAATACTGGTTCGCCTAATCCCACCGGAACACCAGTAGCTGCAACGGTAATTTTGGCGCCTATTGAGTCACCAGACTTACGTAAACCACGCATGTACTCATCTAACGCTTCTAGTTTACTCGCATCAGGGAAGAAAAATGCATTTTGCTCAATTTGAGTCAAATCAATAGTGTCAGCGCTAATAGGTCCTAACTGAGCAAGGTATCCATGAATTTCAATGCCGTGAACTTGCTTGAGATATTTTTTTGCTACCGCACCAGCGGCAACTCGCATTGCCGTTTCGCGTGCAGACGAGCGCCCGCCGCCACGGTAATCACGCATGCCATACTTTTGTTGGTAGGTATAATCTGCATGACCAGGGCGAAACGTGTCTTTAATATCTGAATAGTCTTGGCTACGTTGATCGGTATTCTCAATCAACAAACCAATAGAGGTGCCTGTGGTTTTACCTTCAAACACTCCTGACAAAATTCTTACTTCATCAGCTTCACGGCGTGCCGTTGTGTAACGTGACGTGCCAGGACGACGTCGGTCTAAATCATGTTGCATATCTTCAACAGTTAGCTCCAATCCAGGAGGACAACCATCAATGATACAACCTAGAGCAACACCATGGCTTTCACCAAATGTTGTAACTACAAAATTTTGACCAATACTATTTCCTGACATGCGCGTTAACTACCTTTATTAATTATTCACTTCATTGAGTGTGATTCTTGTCGCTATTATTCACTATCTTTATAGATGGCGAAAAGTGATTCATTTTCAACTAGCTGATCACGGGTTAATACAAACACGCCATCACCGCCAAATTCAAAATCAACCCAAGTAAACGGCATATCAGGATATTGCTCAATCAAATGAACCATTGAATTACCAACTTCAACGACCAGTAAACCCGTTTCTGTTAAATAATCAGCTGCATTGGCTAAGATACGCTTGGTTAAATCTAAGCCATCATTGCCAGATGCTAACCCAATAGCAGGTTCGTGATGATACTCTTCAGGCATATCACCAATATCTTGTGCATCTACATATGGAGGGTTAGACACAATTAAGTCGTAATGCTGGCCTTTTGGAATCGCCGAGAATAAATCGGATTGCATTGGGAAAACACGATCCAACACGCCCAAAGACTCAATATTAATCTGCGCGACTTCAAGTGCGTCCTCACTAATATCTAATGCGTCAACTTCGGCATCTTCAAACGCATAAGCACAAGCAATGGCAATACAAGCACTGCCAGTACATAAATCCATAATACGATTAACCGGTTTGTTATATAACCATGGGCTAAACTGATTATTGATCATTTCGGCAATCGGCGAACGCGGTACAAGTACGCGTTCATCTACATAAAATTCAAGCCCTGCAAATTTGGCTTTATTGGTCAAATACGGTACCGGTAAACGTTCACGTACACGGCGAATAATCAATTCAACGATTTTATGTTTTTCGCTGCTGGTTAAATTACTTAAAATAACCTGCTGACCGATATCTTCTGGTAAGTGTAGAGCATCAAAAACCAATGCAATGGCTTCGTCCCAAGCATTATCCGTTCCGTGACCATAATAAATATTGGCATCATTAAAACGGCTGACAGCCCAACGTAACATATCAGCTATAGTACGTAACTCAGTGACAGCTTCATCTACAAAGATCTTATCCAAAACACACTCCTTAAAAATTGTTCTGCGCTATTGTAACTGATGTCTATTAAGATGACCTAGAATTCAATACAATACGCCCATGAAAGACGATAATTATCCAGACTTATCGCTGTTTAGTGCATTAATCGAAGGTATCAAACCGCTAAGGCAAGATACTCACCACTTTAAACAGCCTGTCAAAGCCAAACAACAGTTCGAAATAAAAGAACAGCAGCTCCATGCTGATAGCTATTTTTCGGATACATATCAGCCGCTTCTGCCGGTTGATGGCCCTATGCGTTGGATTAATACCAGCACAGATAAGCATGAATTAAAGCGCTTAAGACGTGGTGACTATTCTCCTGACCTGTTGCTTGATTTACACGGTATGCGTCAAGCAGAAGCCAAACTTGAATTAGCCGCACTTATCCAAGCATGCGTTAAGCAAAACACGATTTGTTGCTGCGTGATGCACGGCTACGGAATGGGGATTTTAAAACAACAAACACCAATGTGGTTAGCGCAACACCCTAACGTAAAAGCATTTCACCAAGCGCCAAAAGAATGGGGCGGCGATGCAGCATTATTGGTATTAATTGATATTGGTGAGCTGCCTCACCGACGTTAATTCGAGGAAATAAGCGCGGACAGTAACAAGGTAAGTAATCACTTACCTTTTTATAAACTGGTGTTATTCAACACGCTATTGCTATTACACAACAACTTGATGTGGTGCCGTCATTGCGACAAAACTCGCATTCTGCGTATGTTTGTCTATTTGAGCCACAGCAGAGGTAGCAAACAAAGGAGGCTCAACCCCCGCCACAAGCTCGCTAACCATAAAACCTAAAATAGGCATATGTGCAATAACCAATACCTTATCTGCTTTATATTGATCGGCATAAGCCAACACAACATCTATCGCCATTTTGGCATCACCCGAGGGAGTCACATCATCAAGCACTAACCACTTACGGGGTTCCGATAAATGTTTACTGACTTCTTGCCACGTTTGCTGCGCACGTAAATAAGGACTCACAATCACCAAATCAAAATGGCTGACCTGTTTTGCTAACCAATTGGCCATATAACCAGTTTGAATACGGCCTGTATCAGTTAACTTTCGTTCCCTATCTGACAGTGCATCAAAACTCGCTTCACCATGGCGCATCAAAAATAGCTGCATACTTCTCTCGTGATGTTTTTATTATCATTCTTAACCAATTGTAGCGTTAATCAGCACAACAACAAACCTAGAATTGGGTATATTTAGATAAACTTTAGTCGATAATTGAATAAAACAGGCTAAGGTAATTTGCTAAAAAGTAATAACAAGATCAATATATAACAAGTTATCTTTTCTGGAGTCTCCTCTTGCCTGAATTTCCAGCTGTTTATAAAAGCCAAAATGACCATCGCCAATACCAATATCGAGTGTTGAACAATCAACTTCGAGTGTTATTAGTTGAAGACATGCAATCAAATCAAGCCGCCGCATCGATGGCTGTGAGTGTTGGTCATTTTGACGATCCTGTTGAACGGCCTGGTATGGCGCACTTCCTTGAGCACATGTTATTTTTAGGCACCGAGAAGTATCCAGATTCAGGTGAGTACCACGCTTATATTAATCAACATGGTGGCAGTAATAATGCTTGGACAGGCACAGAACAAACTAACTTTTTCTATAGTATTAATGCTGAAGCCTTAGAAGGTTCATTAGACCGATTCAGCCAATTTTTCATTGCCGCAAAGTTTGACTTAGAGTTAGTTGATCGTGAAAGGCAGGCAATCGAATCTGAATTTAGCTTAAAGTTAAAAGATGATATTCGCCGTGTTTACCAGGTTCAAAAAGAAACCGTTAATCCAAAACATCCATTTTCAAAGTTCTCTGTCGGCAACCAAACAACCTTAGCGGGTAAACAAGCAGACATTCGGGATGAATTGCTGGCTTTTTATCAACAACATTACAGTGCCAATATCATGACATTGTGTGTTGTCGCCCCAAGCCCTATTGCAGAGCTAGACACCATCGTAAAAAAATATTTCTCAGATATTATTAATAGAAATGTAAGTAAACACTATCCTCAAGAAGCAATGATAACGAAGGACCAACGACAAAAGCATATACAAATTGTACCTTTGAAAGATCAAAAGCGAGTCAGTATTTGCTTTTCTCTGCCAGAGATAGATCAATTTTATAAGCGTAAACCACTCACCTTTATCAGCCATTTGCTCGGTAATGAAAGTCCGGGGAGTTTACTGTCCTATTTAAAAGTGCAGGGACTCGCTAATAACTTATCTGCTGGCGGTGGGGTTAATGGTTACAATTTCAAAGATTATTCAATCAGCATACAATTAACCGACAAAGGATTTGCAGAGCTTGATGAAGTGGTAACTTGTGTATTTGAATACATTGAACTGATTAAGCAGCAAGGTGTACAAGCCTGGCGTTACCAAGAGCGAGCCAATTTACTTGACACAGCGTTTCGATTCCAAGAACAAATCAAAACCTTGGATTTAGCGAGTCATCTCAGCATCAACATGCACCATTACGATATTGAAGACATTATTTATGGCGACTATCGCATGGATGAAATGCTTGAAGATGAAACAATACAGCTACTGTCTATGATGTCGACAACCAATATGCGCTTACTTACAGTAGCAAAAGAATCGCAAGTCGATACTCAAGCTAAATGGTACGACACTCCATATCAAGTGAGATCATTACAACCTCAACAAATAGCAAAATGGTCTTCCGTGACGGTAAGAGATTCACTTCAACTTCCAGAAAGAAATCCGTTTATTGTCGCCAACCCGCAAGCTCGGGCAGACAAAAGCGATACTCCTGTACCCACTATTGTTGCAGAAGGTGAAGGTTACCGTATTTGGCATAAAAAAGATGATGAATTCAATGTTCCTAAAGGACATTTATACTTATCGTTAGACTCAGATCAAGCGAGCTCAACCCCTAGACAAGCAGCATTAACAAGGCTGTACGTTGAAATGCTTATCGATTATCTGACAGAACCAACATACCAAGCAGAGGTTGCTGGCCTTAACTACAATATTTACCCCCACCAAGGCGGCATTACCCTGCATTTAACCGGTTTTACCGGAAATCAAGAAAAACTCCTCACCCTGATTATTAACAAAGCCCGAGAGCGAAACTTTACCGAACAGCGCTTTAACATGATTAAAAATCAGATATTGCGCAGTTGGAATAATGTTGCTCAAGCTAAACCAATATCACAATTATTTACTAGTTTAACGGTGTCGCTGCAAAAAAGAAGTTTTGAGCCAGCAAGAATGGCTGAAGAGCTCACCCTACTAACACTTGATGATTTACATAATCATGTCAGCGCATTTTACAAAAAGGTTTACCTCGAAGGTTTGGTATACGGAGATTGGCTGGTTGAAGAAGCGCAACAACTCGGCAAGCGTTTGCAACATCTACTGTCATTAGTCACCAAACCAAGTGCAGAATCCTCCCGTGAACTTATCAATCTCGATAAAAGAGGCTCACTGCTTCGCGAAAAAACCATTTCCCATCAAGATAGTGCGATTATTGTTTATTATCAGTCTCGGATGGCAACACCAGAACGTGTGGCGTTATTCAGTTTATTAAACCATACAATGTCATCTACCTTTTTTCATGAGTTACGCACTAAACAACAATTAGGCTACATGGTTGGGACAGGTTATTTACCGTTAAACCGACATCCTGGGATGATTTTTTATGTGCAGTCCCCTACTACAGGTCCAAGACAACTGCTTGAAGCAATAGACGAATTCATTGCCGACTTTAATTATGCCGTTATGCAAATAACCAATGAACAATGGGAAAGCACTAAGCAAGGTATGATAAGTCAAATTATGGAACACGATACCAATCTAAAAACACGCAGCCAACGTTATTGGGTGAGCTTAGGAAACCGCGATTATGGATTTAATCAACGTGAAATGGTCGTCGCGGAAGTCGAAAAGCTCACCAGAGCTCACTTGATAAAGTTTATGGTGGCTCACATGCGCAGCAGAGATTGTGACCGTTTAGTATTGTTTAACAGTGGTGAACAACATCACAGTCAAACAAGTCTACGTTCAGACAACATGATAGTCGACTTAAAAACCTTCAAACACCAAGCTGATAAATTTCAATTTTAATCAGTATCGACGTTTAAAGGTCTACATAATATAAAGCTAAATGAATCATAATTAGGTTAACAAAATATCTCAACCACAGTTAACAGTACAGGCGACTAAATAAAACCTTAGTATTACATAACTAATTGATTAAAAAATAACTATAAACAAATATTACGGCGATAATTGTGTAATATTCTACCAATCACACCTTTTTTGTTAACATGCTTTTGACAAAGGCCCCGCTTTCTGAAAAAGTAGACAATTCATGAACTTCTTTGCGGCATCAAAAGAGAATAAGTATAAATCTATGCCTAAAATTTTACTCTTTATCTGTTTTTATTTTATTTTTAGTTTTGGCGCTACGGCCATTGAAGCTGATGACACTGAATCAAATTTCGATCTACTACTAAACTACACTAATTATGGTGTTGCTGATGGTCTATCCCAGGACACAGTAACGGCCATAGTAGAAGATCCAGAGGGTTACGTTTGGGTTGGAACTATCAATGGATTAAATCGTTTCGACGGTAATGAATTCAAGCAATTCTATGCAGAAGAAAACGAAGGTTCACTCCCTAGTTCATTTATTCGCAACTTACTCATAGATGATAATGGCACATTAGTAGTCGGCACAGATAAAGGCCTTGTATCGTATAATAGAAACACTGAGAGATTTGTTAAAAGTGAAATATCAGACTTAATTGGTAAACAAACAATTTGGTCACTTTCGAAACGGAAAGAAGGAGTGATAATTGGTCTAGAAAATAGAATTATCACTTATTCCAACACGACTAACAACATAATGTTAGACATTAATAACAATGAATTAAAAGAGATAAAAAAAATAATAGAACTCAAAGAATCATTATTTATTAGGAATTTTGATGGAGATGTTTTTGAATTTAAAAACCAAAATGTTACAAAAATATTAAGCTCTACTAATGATATAGTAGCTATGGAAGACAGCTTAATAGCTGCCACTAATGACGGTATCTATCTTATCAATGACGGTGTATTACTATCAAACCTTAAAGTTAAGGCTTTAAGTTCATCGGCTACTTTTTATTCAAAATATGCAATTGGATTGTCTGAAAACCATCTATACGAATTAACCTTCACCAACAGAAAGTTAGAAACTAAAAAAATTGGGACTATAGATTTAAAAAAAGAAAGATTAAATAACATTATTCTTTCGCAAAACAAAAATCACATTTATATTTCGAACTATGTTGATGGTTACTTTGACATATCACAAAATAGAAACTATCTAAAAAGAATAAATACTCCAGAAAAAAACATTTGGTCTATGGCTAATATTGATGCAGGTATACTTATTGCTAACAATAAAAGTAATATTTATCGATATAATAAATCAATATCAAATACTGTTGAGGTCAACAACCTTAATCATGGACCTAAATCGATAATATCTATTGGTGATAATTTATTCATTGGTTCATCTGATGGTCTAACACTAATAAATAGTACAACCAAAGAAGAAAAAAAAATACTTACAGATATTATTTTTAATATTAAAAAACACAATAATTTTCTTTTCGCTTCTACTTTTGATGGCAAAATATACAAACTTAATCTTAAAGGAGAAATAATCACCCTTTTAGATACAAAGACGGGATTCCCTATATACGATACCTTACTCGACAAACAAACTTTATGGATAGCATCGCAAAGCGGCTTGATAAAGTATAATAATGGTGTATATACAAATATATTTAATCAAGATTTTGTATTCAACTTAACAAAAAATAAAAATAGTATATTTTTTGGGACAAAAAATTCAGTTTATTTATTAAAAAATGAAAATATAACAAAAGTAATAGATAGAAAAAAAATAATTTATTCAATAACAAGCATTGAAGACACTCTTACAATTGCTTCAAGTAGAGAAGTAATATTATTAGACCTTAATAAAAATAAACAATATATTTTGAATGCTGGAAATGGCTCTTTTGATGATTACAATACACAAGCAACACTAAATGTGGGGCAAGAAATAATACTTGGAAGCCCTGATGGTATGCTTCTAATTAATCCAATTGAGATAATATCAACATTAGAAAAAGAACCAAGCAACAAAATAAACTTTGAAGAACTTTTACTATTTAATTCTCCGGTAGAGATAGGTTCAGAAGTATTAAAAGAACCACTTAATTATATTGAAAAACTTTCATTACGCTATTCAGACTATCCGTTCACTATAAAATTTAATATATTAGGAGAGAGCAATGAAGATTTTGAATTTTTTTATTATTTAGAAGACTTGGAAAAGACATGGTTATCAACTGAAGGTAATAATTCCGTAACCTATACCAATTTATCTCCTGGGCAATATAATTTCAAAATCTACGCAAAAAATCGTTCTTCCGGCAAAGAGACTAATGAAAGAAATATTAAAATATTAGTAACTCCACCATGGTGGTTATCAAATGTAGCGATAGGAATCTATACTGCCATCATTATAATTATCATTACTTTAATTATCAGATCAACAATACATCGCAGAAAAATCCAAAAGAAAATTGCCCAGAGTGAAGAGCGCTTAAAATTGTCTTTATGGGGCAGTGGCGATGAAATGTGGGACTGGGATATTGAAAGTGGAAAAATCTACCGTTCTAATATATGGGGCTCTTTAGACTTCCCTCAAGACGGTCGTCGCTCGGGTAATCCTGATGAAGAAAGTAATATCCACCCTCTCGATAGAGATCGTGTGACAAGGGCGCTAAATGATCATTTCAATGCGCTAACCGATCACTTCGAAATAGCTTATCGCGTTAAAGCGCGCAACCAACAGTGGATCTGGATTTTAGACAGAGCCAAGATAGTTGAACGCGATCAAAAAGATGTCCCGCTTCGAATGACGGGCACCATTAAAGATATCAATAATATTAAGCAAGCAGAAGAACAACTTCGTTTATTCGCTAGAGCAATTGAAAATATTTCAGAAGGAATGTTTATTCTCAATGAGAAATATCAGTTTGTTGAAGTCAATAATGCCTGTTGCGAACTAGCTGCTTCAACAAAAGAAAAATTTGCGAATGAAATACTCCATTTCAGTCGTTATCCCGTCAGTTATTCTGAACAAATAAGAAACTTGTTAAAGCAGCAAGGTCGTTGGAGCGGTGAAATTGAAGCGAGTAAAGGTAAAGACAGCTATTTCTTAATGGAACTGACCATTGACGCTATATACAATGAACAAGGTGAAACCAGTCATTATGTTGGCGTATTTTCCGATATAACCCGTCGTAAGCAGCAAGAAGAAGAGCTCAGAAAACTCACCAACAATGATTTGCTTACAGGTCTACCCAATCGTTCCAGCTTGCAAGTGACACTCAGTAACTTGGTTAAAAAAGATGTTCATCACACCTTGATGGTTCTTGATTTAGATAATTTCAAACGAATTAATGACTCATTAGGCCATCAAATTGGTGATGACTTATTAATTGGTGTTGCAGAACGTATTAAGTTAGCCATTCCAAAACATGCTAGCTTATACCGTCTAGGCGGTGATGAATTCGCTTTACTCGTCGATCAACACCCTGATATCGGATCATGTGCAGCCATTGCAACCCAAGTGATAAATTGTCTAAAGCCAGCTTTCACTCTTAATAATGACTCTCTGGTGCTAGGTATTAGTATCGGCATTGTGCTTTATCCTGAAGATGAACAAAACGAACAAGCATTGTTACGCAAAGCGGATATCGCCATGTATCACGCTAAATCAGGTGGTGGCAACCGCTATCAATTCTATTCAGAGTCATTAAACCAAAATGCTTTACGTCAGCTTGAAATCGAAAGTTTAATCAGAGAAGCACTCAAAGACGATTTGTTTGAAGTTTATTACCAACCCAAAATCGACGTTAAGAAAGATCGTCTTAACGGAATGGAAGCATTAGTGAGGTTAAATCATCCTAAATTAGGCCTGATTGGACCGAATGAATTTATCCCACTTGCCGAAGAAAATGGGTTAATCGTTGAAATTGGTGATGTCGTCTTGCGAAAAGCGTGTTTTGCTGCGCAGAAATGGCTGGAACTAGGATTGTTTACTGGCCGAGTAGCTGTCAACTTATCGTCAAGACAATTTGCTCTGCCCGATTTACAGCAACGAATAGAGTCAATTTTACGACTCACAAAGTTACCCGCTAAACACTTAGAGCTTGAAATCACTGAAGGGACTGTGATTAAAGATCCCGAACAAGCCATTAAAGTGATGCAGCAATTGGCGAAAATGGGCGTCAGCCTTGCTTTAGACGACTTTGGGACAGGTTATTCCTCTTTATCATATCTAAAACGATTCCCCATTAATTGCTTAAAAATCGATAAAACCTTTGTTGATGACATAGATAAGTCAGACCGAGATCTGAAGATGGTCGATTCTATTATTACTATAGCCCACAATATGGGACTGACAGTGGTAGGTGAAGGCGTAGAACAAACTGCACAACTCAATATATTAAAAGCACTTAATTGTGAAGAAATTCAAGGTTATATTTATAGCAAGCCTATTAGAGAAGCTGACTTTGAGTTAATGCTCACTGCAGACAAAGTTAAATTTGAAGCATTAAACGGTACCTTAATGAAAAAATAAATACTCACCTCTTATATTTGGCATGACAAATGCTAATACAAGTTCAGTTGTCAAAATAATATTGTTATTTAACCCTGAGCTTCAATTACAAAATATAAGAGAGATTAAAATGATTAAAGGAATAATTACAGTTACGGTTTTATCGGCATTATCATTCAATGGCTATTCAATGGTAAATAGTCCTATGGCCGAAGCCGCTCATACCTGCAATGTTAATGTATTTGACACCCAAACAGCTAAAATCCCGGGCGTTAAACTGCTCAACACCCAAACAGCCAAAATCCCGGGCGTTAAACTGCTCAACACCCAAACAGCTAAAATCCCGGGCGTTAAACTGCTTAACACCCAAACAGCCAAAATCCCGGGCGTTAAACTGCTCAACACCCAAACAGCCAAAATCCCGGGGGTTAAACTGCTCAACACTCAAACAGCTAAAATCCCGGGCGTTAAACTGCTTAACACCCAAACAGCTAAAATCCCGGGCGTTAAACTGCTCAACACTCAAACAGCCAAAATCCCGGGCGTTAAACTGCTGAATACCCAAACAGCCAAAATCCCGGGCGTTAAACTGCTTAACACCCAAACAGCTAAAATCCTAGGCGTTAAACTGCTCAACACCCAAACAGCTAAAATCCCGGGCGTTAAACTACTCAACACCCAAACAGCTAAAATCCCAGGCGTTAAACTGCTGAATACCCAAACAGCTTAAGGAGTACCCTATGTTTACTTCTCTAAAAATAGCACTTGGTTTAGCAAAACCAGCTCGTAAAAAAGTAAAATTGCCTGAAGGTTTAAATCACCTTGAAGTTATCCAAGCCAGAGCTTGGTGGAAGTAATTTGTTAGATACTGATGATTAACCATCAGCCATAAAAAAAGGAGCATAAGCTCCTTTTTTGTTGTTTTGAATTTGAATTTGAATTTTGATATAGCAAACTAAAATGAATTTAGCCTTCTATTCTAAAACGGCCATGTCGCCGTACTTTCATATCAGCCAAGCGTTTGTGAGTACTAAACAATGGGTAAGTCAGTGGACCTAATATACAACCGACACATCCCCACCGCTTTACTGCTAATCCATGCTTATAAGCTGCGAAACCGAATAAAAAACCACTACTAATACTCAATAAAACAAGCATGAATAACCAACTGAACTGCATTATCGTTGACTCCAAATAACTCAGCTAACGTAATCCCTACCTATACATCATTACGACTCATCTTTGACTCGCAACTAATCATGTTAACGCCATAAGATCGAAACTATTACAGTTTAATAGCGAAATATCATCCTCATCGTTTACGCTGTAATCCTTAACTTACCATACTAAACAACGGGTATTATACCGTAAGGAAGTATATAGCTGATTAAAAATCAGGCAAAAGTATACCTTCATTAAATAAAAAAGCGGCAATATACTGCCGCTTTTTTTTACAACTTGATAACTAAAAGGTTATCAATAATAAACACTAGGTTTACTTTTTATAAAATTGGCTGCCATCGCTAGCCATTTTGACTAACGTATCGCACGGTGCGAAACGGTCTCCGTACAGTGATTGATAACCTTGTAAAGTCGCGACTAAATTACTTGCACCTAAGGTGTCGATATAACGGAATGGACCACCTAAGAATGGCGGAAAGCCGATACCGAATATAGCACCGATGTCACCATCTCTTGCCGAGGCAATAATGCCCTCTTCAAGACAACGAACAGCCTCATTGAGCATCTGAATCGTACAACGCTCTGCCACACCTTTTGCTTCTTTATCTGAAGCGATTAAGATATCGAGAACCTTGTAAACGGATTCATCAACCAATTTGGCTTTTTTAGCTTTAGGTCCGTATTGATAGAAACCTTTGCCATTTTTACGACCCTTACGGTCATCGGCCAATAACTTGTCAAAAGCTGCAGGCGCTTTAAAACGATCGCCAAGTTCTTTTTCTAAAATCGGCGAAATTTTAGCACCGACGTCAATGCCCACTTCATCAAGCAAAGTCATCGGTCCCACAGGGAAACCAAACTTCACTAATGCGCGATCTAGATGCTCAATACGCTGACCTTCTAGTAATAATTGCGCTGCTTCGTTCATATACAGGGCAAGAATACGGTTAACATAAAAACCAGCACCGTCTTGAACCACAATAGGTGTCTTACCTTGCTTGCGTGCAAACGCCACTGTGGTAGCAATCGTTTCTGGTGATGTGGTTTTATGGGCAATCACTTCAACTAATGGCATTTTTTCTACCGGAGAGAAGTAATGTAAACCAATCACATTTTCAGGACGACTTGCCGCAGCAGCAATCTGACCAATAGGTAATGAAGACGTATTAGAAGCAAAAATGGTGTTCTCACCACATTCACGCTCAACATCTTGAACCATTTTATGTTTAAGCGCTAAATCTTCAAATACCGCTTCAACAACGATATCGGCATCTTTAATGCCAGTATATTCTGTCGTCGTTGTCATTAATGCCATAATATTGTCACGCGCTATAGGTGTCATATGACGACGCTTAACGCCTTTATCTAGCAGCTTGTAAGCATATGATAGTGCGTTACTTAATCCCTGCTCTGAAATGTCTTTTACACGCGCTGGAATTTTAGCTTTAGTGGTTGTTACAGACGCAATACCACCGCCCATTAAGCCACCGCCTAATACCATTACTTTTTTAACTTTACGTGGCACAGCGCCTTCAGCACCAGTTTCTTTTTTCATTTCTGTGGTGGCAAAAAACAAGCTACGTAATGCTGCCGACTCTTTCGACATCACCAAATTAGCAAAATGAGTCGCTTCAACCTCAAGCCCTTTCACCATGCCTTTATTCATACCTTGACGAACACAATCGATGATTTTAGCCGGTGCAGGATAATTACCTTGGGTTTTCTTTAATACTTGCTTACGCGCTTGATCAAAAATAATATCGCGAGTAAACGAAGTTGATTCTAAAAATTGATTAATTTTAGATTGCACGACAGGCTTTGCGGCCTGTTTACCTTTTTTCGCTAGCTCAACCGCAGTTTCAAGCAAAATAGAGTTAGGCACAACATCATTCACTAAACCCATTTTTAACGCTTGCTTAGGACGAATTTGTTTACCCGTTAACATCATATCAAGAGCAGTTGTAATACCCACTAAACGAGGCAAACGTTGAGTACCGCCACCACCAGGCAATAAACCCAGTTGCACTTCTGGCACACCTAGCATGGTTTTTTTATCGTCACTGCATACGCGTAAATGACACGCTAGCGCTAACTCTAAACCACCACCTAAACAAGCACCGTTGATCGCGGCAACAACTGGAATAGATAATCCTTCAAGCTCAGCAAAAACCACATGCCCTTGTTGTGACAATGCTTTGGCTTGCTCTTCATTCTTACAAGCAGCTAACATGGTAATGTCGGCACCGGCAACAAACGAATCTGCTTTACCTGAAATAACAACGAGACCTTTGATACTGCTGTCAGCTTTGATTTCAGTTAATATTTCACTGATTTCAGGGCCAAATTGCTCTTTTAAGGTGTTCATGGTTTCGCCAGGAACGTCCATTGTTAAAATGGCAATACCATCGTCACGACGAGCTAAATTAAATGTTTTTTCCATGCTCATTACTCCACCTCCAAAATCATTGCTGCACCTAAACCACCTGCAGCACAAGCAGTTGCTAAACCAGTACCACCACCACGACGCTTAAGTTCATTACACACTTGGGTAATCAAACGCGTACCGGTTGCTGCAAAAGGATGACCATAAGCCAAAGAGCCACCCAGTACGTTAAACTTACTCATGTCGATTTCGCCAATTGCGCGGTTACGACCTAATTTTTCTTCAGCAAACTTTTTAGAACCAAACATCTGCATATTTGCCAATGTTTGTGCAGCAAATGCTTCGTGCATTTCAATCAGCGTTAAATCTTCTAATTCCATTCCAGCACGTTTCAATGCTAATGGCGTGGCATACGAAGGCCCCATTAACATGTCTTGCCATACATCGATAGCCGTAAACGCATAACTCTTGATGTAACCAATAGGTTGATAACCTAGAGCTTTAGCGCGACCTTCACTCATTAAAATAATGGCTGAAGCACCATCAGTTAATGGCGTACTGTTGGCGGCAGTAACGGTACCGTGCTTGCGGTCAAATGCGGGACGTAACTTGGCGTAAGACTCTAATACAGAGTTTTCACGGATATTGTTGTCACGGTCAATGAATTGTTTATATGGCGGAATATGAGCTGTCATGACTTCATCGCGAAGATGACCTGAGTTCCATGTTTCGGTCGCCAATGTATGCGAACGGTGTGCTAACGCATCTTGATCTGCACGGCTAATATTGTATGTCTTAGCCATTTGTTCGGCGGTTTGCCCCATAGACAAACCGGTTGAATACTCAGCAACCGCAGGCGGTACTGGCATTAAGTCTTTCAAGCCTAAACGACGTGCAATCGCAAATTTCTGCTTAAAAGTACGTGCTTTATTTAAATCGACTAAAGCATGTGCAAGCTTTTTTGATACCCCAATAGGTAATACTGAAGACGAATCTGAACCACCCGCTAGGCCGATTTCAATATTGCCGGTCATAATTGATTCAGCTACGTTAACCGCCGACTGAAAACTGGTTGCACAGGCGCGGGTAACAGAATAAGCATCTGTTGATACATTCATGCCAGTGCCAAGTACAATTTCACGGGCAATATTGGGTGCAGCAGGCATTTGCACAACTTGGCCATAAACAAGTTGTTCAATTAACTGAGGGTCGATTTCAGAGCGAGACAGCAACTCATTAACCACCATTTTGCCCATATCTAGCGCGGATACGCCATGAAAGGCTGTTGCTTGTTTTGCAAATGGTGTTCTTAAACCGGCAACAATCGCAATGCGCTCACCCCGGGAATTTGTTACTTGTTGTCTATCACTCATGTGTCACCCTCTATTATTGTTAGCTTATCTCGGCACCGCCGGTAAGTTTCTATTTTTGCCAGATAATCTGGTCAGACCATCAAAGTGTGATCTGATTCTAACTTTTTATTGAATAGTTTTAAACAGGCGTTTACAACTATCTACTTCATAAAGAGTTAAATTGTGTTAATCCTACTAGCCAAAAACCAATAGAATTCATAACATAGGGTGTAATAATCCCAATGCCAACTAAATAAATTGAGTACAGCTATGCCGTTAAGTCGTTTCCACTCACTACGCACCTATTTAGATAATGTTGTCTTAGGTCAACCCGTATTAACTGAAAACTTGCTGATAGCACTTATCGCAAATGGACATTTATTGGTTGAAGGTCCTCCTGGTTTAGCCAAAACCCGTGCAGTGAAAGCATTATGTGATGGAGTGGAAGGCGAGTTTCATCGTATTCAATTCACTCCCGATTTACTGCCAGCCGATTTAACCGGTACTGATATTTATCGTCAGCAAACGGGGACATTCGAATTTGAAGCAGGGCCAATTTTCCATAATCTAATCCTAGCAGATGAAATTAACCGTGCCCCAGCTAAGGTTCAGTCAGCGCTTTTAGAAGCAATGGCTGAAGGCCAAGTTACCGTGGGTAAAACTAGTTATCCTTTACCGCCACTATTTTTAGTGATGGCAACACAGAATCCGCTAGAAAACGAAGGGACTTACCCACTGCCAGAGGCGCAATTAGATCGTTTTTTAATGCACTTAAACCTCGATTATCCTAGCGCAGAAACCGAAGTCGAAATCTTACGACAATCGCGTAAAGAGGCCAAAACACATCAGTTGCCCACGATAGACCCCGTCGCACAAGCCGATGTGTTTGCAGCAAGAGATCAGGCATTAGATATTTACTTAGCTGAACCGTTAGAGAAATACATTGTTGAAATTGTGATGGCGACTCGACAACCTGCACGCTACAGTGCTGATTTAGCTAAATGGCTTGAATATGGTGTAAGTCCTCGGGCCACGATTTCATTAGAACGCTGCGCCAGAGCTCGTGCTTGGTTATATGAGCGCGACTTTGTATCACCAGAAGACATTCAAGCTGTTGCGCCTAATGTGTTACGTCACCGTTTGTTACTCAGTTATCAAGCGCAAGCGGAAGGCGTTACGGCAGATCAGGTGATTGATCACATTCTTAGTCAAGTTGCCGTACCGTAAATGTTGCAGCGCCAGCACCTATTATTAAGCATGATTAGATTATGATGAACCCAACTAATTCATTACCACTTTACAGTGATGGTGTGAGCTTAAATGAGCAAGAGCTTATTGCTTGTCAAAGCTTATCCCGCGCCATACCCGATCGCCAATCTCGGGCGAAAGCGGCATTGTCTGGTCACCGAAGCAGCCAAATAAAAGGCCGCGGTATGGAGTTTGCTGAAGTACGTCATTATCAAAATGGAGATGACGTTCGTACTATCGACTGGCGAGTGACTGCTCGAACAGGTGTTGCGCATACTAAGTTGTTTGTTGAAGAACGCGAACGCCCTATCCTGCTATTAATAGACTTGAGCCACAGCTTATACTTTGGCTCCCAGCTACTATTACAATCGGTGCAAGTGGCTCATTTAGCCACCACGTTAGGTTGGAATGCCATTAACCATGGCGATAGGCTCGGAGCATTAATTGCCAGTGAAAGCACTCACTTGGAGCTAAAACCACGTAGTCGCCGTCAAGGTATTTTACAGTTAACCTCAGGATTAATTGATGTCCATCAACAACAATTAAACCAAATAAATCAATTATCACCCGATCCCGGCCATATGTTTAAAGCCTGCCAACGACTACAGCGTATTGCTAAGCCAGGGTCACTTATTTGGATTATTACTGACGGCCAGCATATCAACCAGCAATGTTTAGCGCCTTTAACCGAGTTGTCGCGTCACTGTGATATTGGTGCCTTTGTGGTAACAGATCCATTAAGACAGGGAACCTTAGCGTTACCCAAACAATTTTCTCTACCCGTACGAGATGGCCAACAACAACTGACCCTAACACGTCAAAGTTATGAAGCCTGGTTAAGTACCCAGCAACAGCAGTTGCAGCAATTCGTCTCATTAATGAATATGATAAAAGTACAACCTAAATTCATCGATGCCGCTAAACCGCTCAGTGCACAATTGGATATTTTACGTTAAATGACCACAGCTAATTTACCAACACAGCCATTGCCGATTGACGCCAAAGCCTCCGCTTTAGCGCAAATGCAAGATATTGTATTACCAGAGCCAATTAGTGCAGTGCCTATCGCACCAGGATATTGGATAATTGCAGCTGTATTAATAACCTTAGCAATCTGGTTAATTAAGCGTTTATATAAACAACATCAATATCATGCACCACGAAAAATAGCGCTGACGTTACTAGATAGCTATGATATTGAAGATGATACCTTTGCGGCACAGGTTAACAGCTTACTCAAACGCACCGCACTTACCTATTTACCGCGTGAACACCTCGCTAAACTCAACGGTCAGCCTTGGTTTGATTGGTTAGATACTCGCCTCGCCTCTGGCCAGCAACATAAAATTGGTCAACTATTAGTTAAGCGACATCAAGCAAGTGGTTTAGATCAAACCGAAAAAGCCCAATTAAAATCTTTAGCAAAAGCCTGGCTAAGCAATAAACGTCCTTTTAGTGATGCAACGTTATCATCCAACAATTCACATCTGGAGGCCAAATGCTAGCATTTTACTGGCCATGGTTATTAATCTTACTGCCGCTTCCGTTGTTGATAAAACGCATCAACATACATAATGTCGGCGGACATTTACAGCTACCCGGCATCGCGACAACGGTTACAGTGTCCAGCTCAGTAAACCGAAAAAGCAGCAGAAAACGTTACTGGCTAATGTGGGTATTGTTGTTGTTAGCAATAGCTCGACCACAGTGGCTTGGCGATCCCATAGAATTACCGGCAAAAGGCCGTGATTTAATGATTGCTGTGGATTTATCCGGCAGTATGCAAATTGAAGACATGGTAATAAATGGACAAACTGTTAACAGGTTTACCCTAATACAACATGTACTTAGTGACTTTATCGAACGTCGTAAAGGTGACAGACTCGGACTTATTTTATTTGCTGATCATGCTTATTTACAAGCACCACTCACTTTAGACCGCCGCTCAGTTGCCACATTTTTAGATGAGGCGCAGATAGGTTTAGTCGGCAAGCAAACCGCTATCGGTGAAGCTATTGCCCTGGCGGTTAAGCGCTTTGATAAAGTTGACGAAAGTAACCGAGTACTCATTCTGTTAACGGATGGCTCTAATAATGCGGGTAATATTGAACCAGAAGTCGCCGCTCAAATTGCCGCGAAACGAAACATCACCATTTACACTATTGGGGTTGGAGCCGAAATATTAGAACGCCGAACTATTTTTGGTAAAGAACGAATTAATCCATCAATGGACTTAGACGAAGACCAACTCAAAAAATTAGCTGCCATGACTAAAGGCCGTTATTTTAGAGCGCGAAATAGTGAAGAGTTAGCCAGCATTTATCAAGAAATAGACAAGTTAGAACCGGTGAGTCGAGATCAATTGAGTTATCGTCCCAAAAGTGAGTTATTTTATTGGCCATTATTAATGTCATTATTGCTCAGTTTTCTAATTAGTTTGCAACAACAATGGCCTGCTCAGTTATTGGCTAAAACCAACCAGACTAAAACTAACCAAACCAAAGAGGCGAATCAATAATGATCCATTTTATTCGCCCTGAATGGCTATTGGGGTTCATTCCAGTATTGATATTAAGTGCATTATTTTGGCGTAAACACAGCCAGCAATCAGCATGGAAGCAGTATATCGCCCCACATTTAAGTCAGTTGCTTATCAGCCAAACGGTTGAGAAAAGTCATCAGCCCAAATGGCTATTAATTGCCTGTTGGATAGTCGCCGTGATTGCGCTTTCAGGGCCGGCATTGAATAAACAAAATCTGCCGGTATTTGCTACCGAACAAGGTCGAGTACTCATTATGGATATGTCTCAGTCCATGTATGCCACCGACTTAAGTCCAAATCGTTTGTCCTACGCTAAATTTAGAGCGACCGACTTATTAAATGAATTAAAAGAAGGCGAAACAGGGTTGATTGCCTATGCTGGTGATGCTTATACCATTAGCCCGTTAACACGCGACAGTGACACCATTTTAAACTTACTGCCAACATTATCACCCGATATTATGCCCACTAAAGGATCTAACTTAGCAGCGGCGTTATCTCTAGCAGAAAAACTATTGGCTCAAGGTGGCCATGCCAGGGGCGATATTATTGTCATGACCGATGGCATTTCTGCACAACAATTTAATCAAGCAAGCAGTGCACTTGACAGCCGTTACCGTTTATCGATCATGGCTTTTGGCAGTAAACAAGGTGCGCCAATTCGCTTAGCTGATGGTCAATTACTGCGTGATAGTAGTAATGAAATTGTCGTCGCTAAAACCGATTACGGTCTATTACAAAAACTAACCCAACAACATCAAGGGATCCTTGTACCGGCCCAAACCGATGGCAGCGATGTGTCCACTCTAACCAACTGGCTGGCAACTGATGGCAAGGCAACAGAAACTGAGCTTGCTGGCGAGACTTGGCAAGATCTGGGTCCATATTTAGCAATGTTATTAATCATCCCGATGTTAATGAGTTTTAGACAAGGATTATTAACCCTTATGCTTAGCCCTAGCTTACTATTCGCTACTGCAATGACATTTAGTCTAGCCAACAGTCAGCCAGCACAAGCCTCTGTGTGGCAGGACTTATGGAAAACTAAAGACCAACAAGCACAGTCTGCATTTGAACAAGGTGAATTTTCACAAGCAGCGGAAACATTCGAAAACCCACAATGGCAAGCATCGGCACAATACAAAGCCGGTAATTATCAACAAGCACTCGAAGGATTTGAGCAAGATAGCAGCGCCCAAGGTTTATACAATCAAGGTAATGCCCTGATGCAACTGGAAGATTATCAAGAGGCTATTAATCGTTATCAACAAGCCATTGATTTGCAACCTTCTTTTACAGAAGCACAACAAAATCTTGACGTGGCTAAAAAAAGACAAAAACAACAAGAAAATACCGATCAACAAAATGAATCTAAACAAGATCAATCAGATAATGGCCAACACTCTGACCAGTCGAGCAATGACCAATCTAATTCAGACAAGTCTAATCAAGACTCAAACTCTTCGCCTTCTGAACAATCGCAATCAGATGAACATAACGATGAGCAAAAGAATGAGCAAGATCAGCAAAACGGACAAGCTAATAACGAGCAACAATCACAAAGCAGTAACTCAGATGATAAAGCGGCTGACGCTGAAGATAAGCCCAAAGGCACACAACAGCAGGCTAATGACCCGTCTCAGAACGAAAAAGGCGCGAACCAATCTCCTGATGAACAAGCTGGGGTTGAACCATCATCCGATGACAGTCAATCTCAACAAGGTGATCAATCTGCCAATAGCGATGACTCAACAATGAGCAATGAAGCCAGTATGCAAGCAGAGTCTAATGATGAAAATGAGTCAGCTAAAAAGCAGCAAATGACTACATCGGCTGAACAAAACAATCAACCAGCACAAGCTGAATCTGCGCCATCAAACGTCATATCGGCTTCACAAATAAATCAAGATGATTTACCTGCAGATATGCAACGTGCTCTTCGCGCCATAAACGAAGATCCACAAGTATTAATCCGCAATAAAATGCAGCTTGAATATCAAAAACGTCGTCAAAATAGTCAACCGCCTAAGGAAAATGAACAGTGGTAATCAGAACTTTTTTTAGCCTATTGCTATTCATCATTGCAGCACCGGTATTTGCACTTAGCCAAGTACAAGCTACCATCGACCGAAACCCAATTGTTACAGGCGAATATTTCGTACTCGATATTATTGCCGATGATGATCTAAATGCGGGTGCATTAGATACTTCTGTATTACTCGATGACTTTATTGTTGGAAGAACCAGTGTTGGCCGTAGCACTAAAATGGTTAATTTTGACACCACCAAAGAAACTCGTTGGCAGGTATTATTGTCACCTAAGTCAGCAGGCAACGTCACCATACCAGCGTTTAACATCAAAGGGATTAGCTCAAAGCCAATTACCTTAAAAGTTATTCCACAAGGTTCACCTGCTGACGAAGTACAAAACGTATTTATTAAAATCAACACTAATGCCTCTGAAGCTTATGTCGGCCAATTAATCACTTATAAAGTGAAGCTATACCTTGCAGTAGAATTACAACGTGGAGTGTTAAGTGCACCCGTTATTGAAGGGGCGCAAATCAAGCAAATCGGCGAAGACAAAGATGGCAGTGAGATCATTGATGGCCGTCGCTTTAGAGTGATTGAACGCACTTACGGTATTATTGCCGATCTGCCAGGGGAGTTAGTTATCAATGGCGCCAGTTTCTCAGGCGATGTACTTGTTGAAGCGCCTAGACGCGGGGGTATGTTTGGCTTTAATGAAAGTCGGCCAATGCAAACAGAAGCTGAAAGAGAAGTGATCCAAATTAATCCAACACCGCCAAGCTACCAAGGAAAATGGTTAGTCAGCGATATTGCAGTATTAAAAGAGACGTGGCCAGACGATATCAGCGAATTTGAAGTTGGCAGCCCAATTACCCGCACAATTAGTCTGATTGCATCAAATACCGATGACACTAGTTTACCCGACATTGATATTCCACTGGCCGACGGCTTAAAAGCCTATCCAGAAAAACCGTTAAGACAAACTTTTGTCCGCGATAATCAAGTGGTATCACAATACAGTATCACTACTGCTATTGTGCCAACAAAACCAGGCACTTACACTCTACCAGAGATAAATGTACCTTGGTGGAACCCACATCTTAAAAAGCAACAATTTGCCACATTACCCGCCCGCACGATTAACGTGGTAGGCAGCACAACGGCTACGACAGATATTCCACCTGCAGATACTTTTAGTGCCGTTCAAGACAGCGGATATTGGCCGTTACTGAGTGCGGTTCTGGCGGTATTATGGCTCATCACTTTAGTCTTATGGCGTAAAGCTGCATCGATAAACCGCACGTTGCCGCAATCTAATCAAGACAATAAAAACCTCAAAACACCTAGAAAAACAGCAACTACCGGACTCAATGCAATTATTCATGCATGCGATCGTAACGACAGCAGTGCTGCTATTATTGCGATACAAGCCTACTTTAGCGAGCGTTTAGGCAAATTGATGACCTTGACTCAAATTAGCGGTTTATCAGAACAATTGGCGTTTGCAATGAATAAGCTACAAGCAGACAAATACAGTAATAAGCCACAAGCGATTGATAAAAAATCGCTAATGGATGCTATTTTGGCTTATCAACAACCCCCTCTCGACAATAAAAAATCAATAATCGCGGAGCTAAATCCATAGCATTAGAAGGCTAAATAGTAGGTGGATTCTGCTATTTAGCTTGCTATTAATCCTCCTCCTTTTTAAGCTGTTACATATTATTAACTCAAAAAAGTTAAAAAATGTTTGATTCATTGCGAAAGAAAAAGTCCGAACCCGCGGTCTTATCTGAGATGCTAACAAAACAACGACGATACGATAGCCTTGTCAGGGCTCTTCACACCGACATATTTCGCTACGCCTTTTGGTTATGTGGTGATAAGCATGTTGCTGAAGATATTACTCAAGAAACGTTCTTAAGGGCGTGGCGTTCATTGGACTCATTAAATGACGAAAAAGCGGCCAAAGCCTGGCTAATTACCATTTTAAGACGGGAAAATGCCAGACGTTTTGAGCGTAAACAATTTGACTATAGCGACGTAGAACAAGATTTACTTGAAGATGTACTATCGACAAGTCATGAAGAAGATACCGAGCAGTATTGGTTACGTCGTCAAATAGGTAAACTCGATATCGAATATCGAGAGCCTTTGTTATTGCAGCTGATTGGCGGGTTTAGCGGTGAAGAGATTGCCACGATGCTCGAACTCAATCGAAATACGGTAATGACCCGTTTATTTAGAGCCAGAAACCAGTTAAAAGACGCTCTCGAAGCACCAGAGGTAAGAGGTCAATCAAATGGATGATCTACAGTTCCGTCGCCATGCATACGGTGACCCCAATAATCAAGCCGACGATTTTTTAGCTCATTTAGCTGAAAATGAAGACGATGCTAAATTTGTCAAAGATCTACAAGCATTTGACCATAAACTCACTCAAGCACTCAATATTAGTGTGCCTGATGGACTTGCTGATAAGTTAATTTTGCGACAGCAATTGAGTCAGCATCAAAAGAGTAAAAAACAGACCCGTTACTTAATGGCCATGGCCGCTTCAGTTGCCTTTATTGTGGGAGTTAGCTTTAGTCTATTACGCTTCACGCCAGTAAACTTAGGTGAAAACTCGTTGGCTCATGTTCACCATGAAACCAAAGCATTAGTGATGGAACAGGATATTGGTTTTAACGACGTAAACTTTAAACTCGCCAGTTTAGAAGGATTAAGTGATTCGAAATTTATCCAACAACCAGGCCGTGTTTTTTACACTTCTTATTGCGACTTCCAAGGTGTTAAATCATTGCATTTAGTGATGGCCGACGAGAACGGAAACAAAGTCACGTTATTTATTGTGCCCGTCGAAAGTCGTATTGTGTTAGAAGAAGCTTTTGCTGATAACCAATATAAAGGCCAAAGTTTTCAAACAGCCGACGCCTATATGGTGTTAGTGGGCGAACCCGCTTCTGACCTTGAGTTTGTCAAAAAAGAAGTTGAAAATACCTTTATCTAATTTATAAATTAATGATTAAAAATCCGCTACTTCATTGGAATAGCGGATTTTTTTCATTTTAAAAAATCAAAGTGTGAACTAGATCGAACTTCTGCTAGCATATCGACCATAAAAATAATCACTTGGAAGCAATATGGAAATTCAAACACCAATCATCATTACCTTTATCGGATACCTTGCCTTAATGATGGGCATTGGTTACTGGGCTTATCGTAAAACAGACACGGTTGATGATTACATTCTCGGTGGTCGCAAAATGGGGCCCGCAGTAACAGCGTTAAGTGTTGGCGCATCAGATATGTCTGGTTGGTTGTTATTAGGCTTACCTGGAGCGGTGTATTTAAGTGGTTTAGGTGAAGCCTGGATTGGATTTGGATTAGTTTTTGGTGCGTGGCTTAATTGGTTATTTGTTGCAAAACGACTGCGAATTTATACCCAAGTTGCTAATAATTCTTTGACGTTACCCGATTTTTTTGAAAACCGTTTTAATGACTCTCATGGACTATTAAAATTGGTTTCGGCATTAACGATCCTGATCTTTTTCACTTTCTATGCTTCTTCAGGCATGGTGGGCGGCGCGATATTATTTGAAAAAGTATTCGGCCTCGATTACAACCTCGCCTTACTGATCGGTTCATTCATTATTGTGTCTTATACCTTCGTAGGTGGATTCTTTGCCGTCAGCTGGACCGATTTTTTTCAAGGCTGCTTAATGTTAATTGCATTATTAATTGTACCCATTGCAATTTTCAGCCAACCCGACACTCAAGCAAGTTTTGAACAAATTGATCCTGTCATGTTGTCATTTATAAACGAAAATACTACCGTCATTGGACTCGTGTCTCTCTTGGCGTGGGGATTAGGCTATTTCGGTCAACCGCATATTTTGTCTCGTTTTATGGCTATCGGCAGCCCAAAAGATTTAGTACTGTCCCGTCGAATAGCCATGAGCTGGATGATAGTGTCGTTAGTCGGCGCCTTAGCCACCGGTATTGCCGGTAGCCTTTATTTTGCTGCTGAGCCACTTGAGAACTCAGAAACAGTATTTATTCATTTAGCCCATGCCGCTTTTAATCCATGGATTGGTGGTTTGCTGATTGCCGCTATTTTGTCTGCCATCATGAGTACTATTGATTCACAATTACTGGTTTGTTCTAGTGTCATCACGGAAGACTTTTACCTTAAATGGTTACGTCCACAAGCCAGTAGCAAAGAACTGATGTTAGTAGGCCGTATTGGCGTTATTGCCATTGCCCTAGTCGCAGGCGTTGTTGCGCTTAATCCTGAAAGCAGCGTGTTAGGACTCGTCAGTTATGCATGGGCTGGGTTTGGCGCTGCGTTTGGTCCCGTGGTGTTATTGTCACTATTTTGGCAAGGTTATAGCCGTAATGGTGCAATATCAACCATTCTAGTGGGTGCTTTAACCGTTGTCGTTTGGAAACAACTGACTGGCGGTATTTTTGAATTATATGAAATCGTCCCTGGATTTGTTTTCGCAATATTCGTGGGGGTCATCGTCAGTAAAATATCACCACCAACACCGAAAACTATCGGCGACTTTGCTGATTTCCGTGAATCTTTAAAAACACAATAAACTCAAATAAAAGGCTATGTTTGTCATTTTAATAGCTCAACCGCTGTAATTGTAGAGGTTGAGCTATTAATCTTATAATCGAATTTAAAACAATCGAGTGTTAAAACAATCGCATTACCTCACAAGCTTCGATAATCCTCATGTTGTTAGTGTCTTAAATCCACTATGAATAAACTTTAACTTAAACTAACTGCACAGTAATGGTTGTCTAGAACTGATCATAAATTTACATATACTGCCATGCTATCAAACACCTACTTCACCATTAAAAACAAGAATTAACTTAATGTTAACAACAACTAACATCTGGTCGGAGTTGTTACATTAGTCACACTTACCTAATATGCCTAAAATTTTGGCCGTCAAATGCTTGAAGTGAATAAACTTTGTGCAAAACGGTAATAATAAATGAGACATAATAATGAATAAATTCCACAAGACCCTCATTGCTACCGCGGTAGGCTTACTCAGTGCACAAGCATCCGCTGCTGGTTTTCAGTTAAACAGCCAATCTGCTACTGGTATTGGTCGTGCAATGGCGGGTGATGCCGTTATTGCTGACAACGCATCGGTTCTATCTCGTAACCCCGCAGCTATGGCCCTTTTTGATGAAACAGCGCTATCTTTAGGTGTTGTTTATGCAGATATTGATGTATCAGTATCTGATGTAGAAGGCAATTTTGCCGGACAAGACGTTGCTTTTGGTAGTGAGCATAAGGCTGCAGAAGCAAAAGTTATCCCCAATTTTTATTACATCAATCCAATTAACGACAAAATGGCGTTTGGTGTTGCGGTATTTAGTAACTACGGCACTGGCACCGATTTAGGTGACTTGGCAAACAGAACCCCTACCATTAGTGGCAATGCTGTACCTCTTCCGCCTCCAGTAGATTTATTAGGTAACACAGAAGTTGTTACTATCAACTTCAATACCAGTATGTCTTACCGTGTGAATGATCAGTTTAGTTTTGGTTTTGGTGTTGATGCCGTTTACGGTAGTGGAACCCTGACACGTACTAGCGATAACCCACAAATTGGCAGCCTAGTAGATGTTGATGCTGATGGTTGGGCTTTAGGTGGGATTGTTGGTGTTGTGTATGAAGTTAATCCAGATAATCGCTTTGGCTTAAGTTACCGTATTAGTCCAAAACTTACCGCCAAAGGTGATGTAAATTATCTTTACACTGAATACAATGAAATTGATATTCCTATCGCTGATATTGCTCAGTTTGCCGGTTTCCACCAACTAACGGATAAGTTTGCTGTGCATTACACAGCACAGTGGACCAATTGGAGTGCATTCGACAAAATCGTGGTTAAAGATGGTGCCAATGGTGTCGACCAAGCAGATTTAAAAGAATACCACTGGAAAGATTCGTGGTTCTTAAGCCTAGGCGCTACTTATAACCTCACTCAAGACTGGACTTTACGCGCAGGTGTCGCAACCGATCAGGGCGTAGTTAATCAGCATTCATCATTATCAATACCTGATTCTGATCGTACTTGGTACACCGCGGGTGTGAGTTACGATTTAAATGCAAAATCAAGCGTTGATTTAGGTATCGCTTTTGTACGCGGAGAAGATGTTACTGTACTAGAAAATAGTAACCTTCTTGCTCAAGTGCCTGGCTACAACAGTGAGATTTCAGCACAAACGCGTTCGAATGCTGTCTACTACTCAGTACAATATAACTACAGTTTTTAATTAGCAGTATTTACCCTTTTTTAGTCCGCTCACCACGGGCTAAAAGTTTCCAACCAAGCCGCCTTTTATTGTTAATTGGCGGTTTTTTTATGCCATTTATATCATAGGGTTCTAATCTATACGATTTTACAATATATCGGTTGCTTAACAGTGCAAAGTCCATTAGAATTTTCTTATAGACTTCAACTTAGGCTATCACTATGTCTCGCTTATCTAATAATTTATTCTTCGGCACCATTCTCGCAACAACAGTACTAGCCACAATAGTATCTTATACAGCGCAAGCCTCTGATGTTGCAACATTAAAACTAGTATATTCGGATCAATATCAGCCGCGTATTTATGATGCAAAAATTGAAGCTATTAAAGCGGCAACAATTTCTGCACAAACCTCAGGGCGGATAATCAATATCCATTTTGATGTAAATGACCTCGTCCCACAGGGCGCTGCATTATTGGAGATTACCAATAAAGAGCAAGGTGCAGGATACGCGGGGGCAGAAGCGGATCTAGCTAAAGCTGAGGCGCTAAACAGTGAAGCACAAGCACAATATCTTCGTTATAAAACATTATTTCCCAAGGGCGCCATATCAAAAGGTGCGATGGATGAAGCCACTGCCAAAGCAAAATCCAGCAAACAAGCAGTCAGTGCCGCTCAAGCACAGTTAATAAAGGCTAAAGAAAGTTTAAATTACACTGTAGTAAGCGCACCTTTTAGTGGCCGAATGACCCAGCGATTTATCGAACAAGGTGAAACCATATCTTACGGCCAAGCTTTGTTCTCTGGCTACGACACTCAACACCTTAGAGCTGTATTTCAAATTCCTCAGCAAGATGTGGCTCAGGTGCAAAAACAAGAACAAGTAAGCGTTCAGTTGTTCAATGGCGATAAAATCATTTCTAATGATATTAACGTCTATCAATTTGCCGATCCGTTAACTCATCAACATCAAGTTAGAGTAAACATTGATGCCAGTAACATTGAAGACGTCATAGTAGGTCAATGGATAAAAGTCATCGTTAACTTCCCTAGTCGAACGAGTTTAATGATCCCATTATCGGCCATACATCAAGTCAGTGACTTAACGTCGGTATATCGTCAAATGGCAGACAAAATAGTGCTTAACCAAGTGCGTATCGGCCGAGTAGATCATCAGAATAATACCGCAGAGGTATTATCAGGTTTAATGGAAGGCGATGAAATTGTTATCGACGCTGGACGTTATTTAATACAGTCCTCTGCTGCAAAAGGTCAGGAGTAAACCTGATGACAACACCTAATGAATCGATAAAACTAGGCCTTTCAGGCTCAATAGCAAAGGCATTTCAACACAGCGCCATTACCCCATTACTGGCTATTTTAGGTTTATTACTCGGCCTTTTTGCGGTGATTATTACTCCTAAAGAAGAAGAGCCTCAAATTGATGTCACCTTTGCAGATGTGTTTATTCCCTACCCTGGAGCCACACCAACGGAAGTTGAAAACCAGGTCACCTTGCCTGCAGAACGGATTATTTCTGAAATAAAAGGCATTGATACCCTGTACTCATTTTCTCAGCCGGATGGCGCGCTCATTATTGCGATTTTTGACGTTGGGGTACCACGAGATGAAGCTGTGGTTAACTTATATAATCAACTTTATTCAAACAGTGATAAGTTTAACCATGCTGCAGGCATTGGAGAACCATTAATCAAACCTAGAGGTATTGATGACGTACCAATAGTAGGATTGACGCTCTGGTCTCAAGATCCAAACATCACCGCAGAGCAGCTTACCTTGGTCGCATCAGGCCTAGAAACCGAACTAAAACGGATACCTGGTACTCGAGAGATTTATAGTCAAGGTGGCCACGAGATGGTGTTAAATGTGCGCATTGATCCTGTCAAAATGAACAGTTTCGGCGTAACGTTCAACGATATTAATGCCACGTTGCAAGATAATAATCAAATGTCTACGGTCGGTTCCATGACCCAGTTTAATCAAGAAATTAAACTGCAAGCTGGGCAGTTTTTACGTTCGCTTGATGATGTTAATAATCTGCTGATTAAAGTCAATCAACCGGAGTCTATAACGGATAGAAGTCCATTTCCCCGTGCAGTTTATTTATCTGATGTCGCCGATGTTAGTCTTAAAAGTGATATTCCGAAACAACACGTTTGGCACGTAACAGACAAAGGAACTTACCCTGCTATAACAATCGCTATTGGTAAACAGGCGGGGCAAAATGCCGTCGACATAGCTAATGCCGTATTAGCTAAAATAGATGCTGTCGATAACGTTTTAATTCCCGATAATGTCAATGTCGCTATCTCTCGCAACTACGGTAAAACAGCTGGAGATAAATCTAATACGCTTATTTTTAAATTGATTTTTGCCACATCAGCGGTTGTGCTACTGGTATTTTTCACCATGGGGCTTCGTGAGTCTGCCGTAGTTGGTGTTGCCATTATTATCACTCTCGCTATTACCTTATTTGCATCTTGGGCGTGGGGATTTACCCTAAACCGGATTTCATTGTTTGCACTTATTTTCTCCATTGGCATCTTGGTCGATGACGCCATCGTAGTAGTAGAGAATATTCATCGGCATATGGCCATGAGTAATAAACCGATAAGCGAGCTTATTCCTCATGCCGTAGATGAAGTCGGCGGACCAACCATATTAGCCACTTTCACCGTTATAGCTGCCCTACTACCAATGGCATTCGTATCCGGACTAATGGGTCCATACATGAGCCCAATTCCGATTAATGCCAGTATGGGAATGATTATTTCGTTATTAATCGCGTTTATTATGACCCCGTGGTTGAGCCGAATATTGTTAAAGCCACATAAAAAGTCACATAGCTCGACCAATATAGCGACTGACACTGGCATACCGGTAGAAGAAGACAATCGATTAACTCGTCTTTTTACCCGAATAATGAGTCCTTTTTTACTCGGAGAACATGCGCCAAAAGCACGAAAAGGCTTAGCTTTGGGGATCGTATTATTGATAGCCTTCGCTGTCGCCCTACCAGTGATGCAAGCAGTGGTCTTAAAAATGCTGCCTTTTGATAATAAGTCTGAGTTTCAAGTAATGGTCGACATGCCTGAAGGCACACCTGTGGAGCAAACTCAAAGAGTACTGCAAGATCTTAGTCAATATCTTACCTCTGTTGAAGAAATAGAACATTTACAGTTGTATGCAGGCACTCATGCACCTATGAATTTTAATGGTTTAGTTCGACATTATTTTTTACGCAGCAGCCAAGAGCTCGGTGAAATCCAGGTCAATCTAGTGGATAAAAAGCATCGCGATCGTGACAGTCATACGATTGCATCTTCTGTGCGCGAGCCGTTGCAACAAATTGGCCTACGTTATCAAGCCAATATCAAGATTGTTGAGGTGCCACCTGGCCCGCCTGTGTGGTCACCCATCGTTGCTGAGGTTTATGCGCCTAACACCGAGTTACGTGAACAAGCAGCAAATGACTTATTGCAACGTTTTAGAGATACCGAATACGTTGTTGATATGGATATATATTTGCCTGCGCAACAACAAAAGTGGCAAGTCATCATTGATCGAAATAAAGCCAGCTTAATGGGTGTTTCTTACGCCAGTATTGTCGATGCGATCAGCACTGCTGTTGATGGTAAGGATGTCAGTTACTTGCATCAAGCACAGCTAGCTCATCCCACACCGATTAGATTACAACTTGATGAAGCCGCTAAAGTAGACCTAAAGCAAGTACTGTTATTACGCCTACCTACTCAGTCGGGTGAAACTGTAGCACTGGCAGAATTAGTTAAGGTGCAACAACAAGTCATTAATGCACCCATTATTCATAAAAATATGGTGCCAATGATCATGGTTATTGCCGACATGGCAGGGCCAACTGGCAGTCCGCTGTATGGCATGTTCGATATGGTCAGCCAAATTAATCAGCAAAATGAGCAAGGTGACTCAAGTTATCCAATTCAACAAAATTTGGTTAATCAGCCTGATGGATTAACCGACGTGTCGATTCTGTGGGACGGTGAATGGAAAATCACATATGAAACCTTCCGCGATATGGGCATTGCTTATGCCGTTGGCATGATTGCAATTTACTTACTTGTAGTCGGTCAGTTTAAATCTTATATCGTGCCGTTAATCATCATGGCGCCCATTCCGTTGACCATCATAGGTGTTATGCCTGGGCACGCTTTATTAGGCGCTCAATTCACGGCTCCGTCTATGATAGGCATGATAGCGCTGGCAGGCATTATTGTCCGAAATTCAATTTTGCTGGTCGATTTCATTAATCAACAAATAGCCGCAGGAGTTCCCTTAGAGCAGGCGGTTATCCATTCAGGCGCAGTACGAGCAAAGCCAATTATGTTGACAGCATTAGCGGCAATAATAGGGGCATTATTCATTATTGATGACCCTATTTTTAACGGATTAGCCATCAGTTTAATATTTGGTATTTTTATCTCAACCATTTTAACCTTGGTGGTGATTCCGGTGTTGTATTTTTCAGTAATGAAACATAAGCATCTGTAAAAACATTATTTATTCACTGGGCTACGCCCAATAAGGAGCTAAACATGTCAGTAGAACGAAGTATTATGGCCTTTGCTGGCTTTATGGTTTTATTATCTCTTGTGTTAACCGCAACAGTTAGCCCGCATTTTGTCTGGCTTACTGTATTTGTAGGCGCTAATCTATTTCAGAGTGCTTTTACAGGCTTTTGTCCTGCAGCGATGATAATGAAAAAATTAGGCGTCAAAACTGCAGCTGAAATAGCCTTAAATAAATAACAAGGAAATTATCGTGTTTAAAAAATCTATGCCGTTGTCTGTTCAATCTATTTTGGCGCTATTGGTCTTATTCGCGGCATCTCTTATGCCTACTTGGGCTGCAGAGCAAGAGCCTAGCGTTGCTTGGGAAAAAATAGACCGCGGTGTCACGTTAATTGATGTGCGCACTGCTGAAGAGTTTGCTGCAGGACATATTGACGGTGCTATTAATATTCCATTTGAAAATATCGTCTCAGAGTTGGCAAAGCGCAATATCACTAAAGACTCCGAAATAGTCCTTTACTGCCGCAGCGGTAACCGTAGTGGTATGGCGCAGGAATCATTAGTTAAGCAGGGTTACAGCAACACCTATAATGCGGGTGGTTTTGATAGCTTAATATCAGCACGATAACCTCTCTAACAATCTAAAACCACAGGCCTATAACTGTGGTTTTATTAAACATATCCAATAGTTTATCGTATTGATATCTTCCTCATATCAATACGATGAACGTTGCTACTTTCAGCCCCCCTATATTTTGTCTGCAAAAATATCTTTACACATAATATTAGATAATTATTTATTAGCATAAAGCGGATCCGTTTATGCACTTTCTAGTTAAGCGCTTTCATTAAGTTAACTCCATTAAAGCTCGAAAGATACCCGTCTACCAGCTCGAGACCTAGTTGAATTTTAATTCAAAAATTATAGGTAAAAAATCAAGTAAATCCGTTCTATAAGACCAGTTACTTGACAACAAACATTAACAACTTGTTTACACCAGGCTGAAATGTGGTTACCTTTTAGACAGATAGGCAAAATAGCTTATCAGTAAAACATAATTAAAAAAGACATTACGTCCCACCCTGATTAACATGGAAGATAATATGAAAAAGCATAAAAATCCAACGGTCGTGCTTAGCATGACAGCACTCGCTTTGGCCATTTCAACTCAAGTAAACGCAGCACCAGCCCCTTCTCAACTCTCTGCAACGAATCAACAAATTGAACAACAATCACCTTTACCGAAACGATATATCGTTAAGTTCAGAAATGATAATGCTGCACAGATACTCAATAGCAGTTCCGCTGTACAAAATGTAAATGCTGAAACGGACAACAGTATGGCTTACGAGCCTCGTTCAAACGAAGTATTTACTCAATTTAGAGCCTTGAATAGCGTAAAAGCACGAGAAATGAAGCGCGTAGGTCGCAGTAATAGTTACTCGGTAAAGCTCGACTCGTCTTCTATTAAAGCATTACGTTTGCGTCAAGATGTTGAATACGTGGAAGAGGATTTACCCCGTAGACTGCTAGCAGAGACAACACCTTGGGGACAAACCTTTGTAGGTGCGACTGTGTTAAGCGACAGCCAAGCAGGTAACCGTACTATCTGTATTATTGATTCTGGTTATGACCGCAGCCACAATGATTTAAGTGGTAACAATGCAACCGGGACCAATAATTCAGGCACCGGTAACTGGTATCAACCAGGTAATAATAATGCCCATGGTACTCACGTAGCAGGTACAATTGCCGCAATAGCAAATAACGAAGGTGTGGTCGGGGTTATGCCTAACCAGAATGCCAATATTCATGTTGTAAAAGTGTTTAACGAAGCTGGATGGGGCTACTCATCATCGTTAGTCGCTGCGATTGATACGTGTGTTACTTCAGGTGGTGCAAACGTAGTCACAATGAGTTTAGGTGGCAGTGGTTCAACCACAACTGAGCGTAATGCATTAAATACTCATTATAACAATGGGGTGTTATTAATTGCAGCTGCTGGTAATGCTGGCGACAGTAGTTATAGCTACCCAGCATCTTATGATAGCGTAATGTCTGTTGCAGCGGTTGACAGCAATCTTGATCATGCCGCTTTTTCACAATATACAGACCAAGTTGAAATTTCAGGTCCTGGCGAGGCAATTCTATCAACGGTTACCGTTGGCGAAGGTCGTTTAGCCGATATAACTATTGGCGGTCAGTCTTACTTTAACAATGGTGTAGTGCCGCACAATCGTTTAACCCCATCTGGTACTAGCTACACTGCTGCACCGATTAACGCAAGTGCAACTGGAACCTTAGCGGAATGTACTGTAAACGGAACCAGTTTTAACTGCGGTAGCATGACCAATAAAATCTGTCTTGTTGAGCGTGTAGGTAACCAGGGTTCAAGTTACCCTGAAATAAACGCGGTTAAAGCCTGTAAAACAGCTGGTGCCAAAGGAGTCATTGTTTACAGTAACACTGCGCTACCAGGGCTACAAAATCCATTCGTCGTTGATGCTAACAGTGAAATTCTGATCCCTTCTATGTCTGTTGACCGAGCAACAGGGCTTGCACTTAAAGCCAAGTTGGGTCAATCAACCACTGTGAGTAATCAAGGCAATCGAGATTATGAATATTACAATGGCACCTCAATGGCAACACCGCATGTGTCGGGCGTAGCAACATTAGTGTGGAGTTACCACCCAGAATGTAGCGCCAGCCAAGTACGTGCTGCATTAAATGCCACAGCAGATGACTTAAGCGTTGCCGGTCGTGATAACCAAACAGGTTACGGGATGGTTAATGCAACAGCAGCAAAGGCTTACCTAGACGAATCATGTAATGGTCCAACCGATCCAGGTACAGGCTCTGGTGACAGCGTACTTGAAAAAGGCGTGGCAAAAACGGGCTTAGCTGGCGCTAAAAACGATGAATTATATTTCTCGTTAGACGTTCCTGCAGGCGCGACAGACTTAAGCTTCACTATGAGTGGTGGCACTGGCGATGCTGACTTATATGTGCAGTATGGCGCATCACCTACCAGCAGCAGTTACGACTGTCGTCCATGGAAAGGTGGTAATGCAGAGTCTTGCCCAATTGCGACGCCTCAATCTGGTACTTACTATGTAATGCTACAAGGTTATAGTGCATTTAGTGGTGTAAGTTTAGTGGCTAACTACACCGCTGGTAGCACTGGAGGCAGCAACACAGGTGGCCCAGCAAGCTACAACAATACCGGTAATTATACAATTCCAGACAACAACACTAGTGGTATTACTAGCCCTATTACTGTTAGCCGCACTGGTGATTCAGGAACGGTATCGGTGTCAATTGGGATTATTCATACTTATATTGGTGATTTAAAAATCCAGTTAGTTAGCCCTACCGGCCAAACGGTTGTACTGCATAACAACACTGGTGGTGGTACCGATAATCTAACCCAGACTTACACCGCTAATATGGCAGGTGTCGAATCAAGTGGTGTATGGACATTAAAAGCTGTTGATAATGCGAGACAAGATACTGGATATATTGATACTTGGAGCTTAAGCTTCCAGTAATATTATTTAGTTGATTACAAAAATAGCCACATTATGTGGCTATTTTTATTTCTGATGGATTAACTTTTTAGCGGTTAACAGACTAATAGTGAGGTTGTGTTGTTTGCAACACGGCAGGCTGCTGAATATTGGCAATCACTTCAAATATAGATGCAAATGAGTTTGGCGTACTCACATCGACAGCTAGCTTTAATCGACGAGCAATATCATTAGCAGATAACACACCACGGATGGCATGATTTGAACGGTCAACCACTAAGCAATGTTGCTGTCCTGCTGATTGTAATGTCTCAATAACATCACCAATACGAGCATAACTTAAATCTTCAAAATCAATCGCTTTCAGATCCTCTTTAGGGATCATAAAATCTGCAACACTTAAATGATCACGCTGATGCCCAGCGGCAACACGTTTCAATATCTCTTGATTATGTAAAGACTCAAAGCTGATTAGGCCAATAAACCGATCTTTATCATCTATTACTAATTTAAGACGCACATGCGACTTCTGCATTAAGTGCTCGACCTTAACCGCCGACGTACTCGATTCTATCACCATAGGTGTCACTTTCTTAAAATCAGTAAACACGTTTAATGCTGAGGATAACACTGAGATATCTTCATGAGCTTCTGGTGAAGTTAGTTCATCAATTTTTTCTACTGGGTATAGGGCTAATTTCTTCACAATAACATCCTTAATCAACAACCATCGCGAAACGTGAAACATCATATTTATTAATTAGTTATAATTTATTGTGATGCTCACTACATGATTTGATTATCTGCCTGTGATTTTATTAGTACAAGACCCATTTGATTAAACTTAATTAATTTCTACAAAATTAAGGTTAGATTCACTTTACTGTGATCGTAATTATGATAGATGTTGTGATTGTAGCCAAACAACCTGAACGCCACTACTTTAACGTTTCTGGCTCTATTAACACGCTATTATTTGCATCTGAGAACCACACTTGCCCTTCGCTAAGACTAACTTGTAACGCCATATTACGATTAACAAAAACTTCCATTTGTTTCACCGCATCTTCAGGAAAATTAATCACAGTTAAATTTTCGTAGCGAGCAAACGCTTGCTGATTCTGCTGCCACCAAATTGGTACACTTCGGCCGCCATAAGTATAAAGAATAACCTGTTTTGACCGACCACATGCTTTTCTAAGCCACTTCTCATCAGCTTGGCCAAACTCAACCCAAAGATCGATTTCACCACTGAGGTTTTTATCCCAAAGTTCCGCTTCATCATCAACACATAAACCTTTACTGAACACTAACGTTTCTGATGCATTAATGGCAAATGCTAGTAAACGCACCATCATCCGCGTATCGGTTTCGGACGGATGTTGGGCTAAGGTAAACTGATGATCGGCATAATAATGACGATCCATATCTGCAATCTGCAACGAAACTTTAAAAACGGTAGCTTTAGCGGCCATAGAAGGCTCCAACGAGGATAAAAAAACCGAGTCTACTACAAAGTAGACTCGGCATAATAGAACATCGTACATCTTGGGTTAAATAGCACCAGGGCGTAGATGTTTTGCCATTGGAAAATGTGCGCTGAACTGGGCGACTTTAGCAGCAGAAGACACGATTAACATACGAGCTCCGTGTTCATATTGATGAGTGATATCACTTAGCAATGGCACAGCTTCTCTATTTGCGTCTCGCCTTAATAATTCATTAATGTCACTATCAAGTGCACCATCACTGTAAACTACGTCTAATGTCTGTAACAACGGCATGGCGGCAATAGGGAGTAAATGTGCCGGCGTATCCTCCATTAACAAAAAAATCTCACCTTTAACACTAAAGTCTTCAAAAGCCTCAAGATAGCGTTGTTCTGTTAATGTATCGAATTTATCTTGGTTCGTGGTAAAAAATCGTTCCCAAAATAAACGTCTATCTTTACCTGCTAATAATTTATGTTGTACTTCCTCGCGCTTACTGGCAACAAAATCAAATAAAGGCGCTAATGATGACGGTAGCATGGTTTCGAGACGTGAACGGATAGTTCGAGCGAAAACAGGTGCGGCACCAGCTGTACTGATCGCAACCACTAACCTGCCTCGATCTACTATCGAAGGCGTAATAAATCGACAAAATTTAGGATTATCGACCACATTCACCCAAATCCCCCGCTCCGTGGCCAACTGTGCAAAATCCATATTCAATTGCTCATCGGCAGTGGCAAGGTAAATGATATCGACATTGGCAATATCATCTGCACAGACTTCACGACGAGACAGCTGGATCCGACCTTGTGCATGATAGTTTTCAATATCGTTGGCAACCGTTGGTGCGATTACATGAATATGAGCATCAGTACGAGACAACAGATCGAGTTTACGTGTGGCAACCTCACCAGCCCCCACCAATAAAACCTGTAAACCTTGAGTATCAACAAACAAAGGGAAATATTGCATTAATCTACTCAGTCTTCAACGATAGGGAATTGATGTTGTATCCAAGCACGGTATCCGCCAATCATTGAGGCTACTTGCGTATAACCCATGAGCTGTAAATTATAGGCAGATAATGCAGCACGTTGACCCGCTCCACAATAAAGTAATATTGGGGTGCTTTTATCAGGAAAGCGATGCTCTATATCACGCTCAATAATGCCACGACTGAGGTGTTTTGCATTAGGTAAATGCCCTTGTAACCACTCGTTATCTTCTCGCACATCGATTAATTGCCATTGATCTTGTTGTTGATATTGCTCAATGGTTAATAAGTTGACATGAGGCATAACAGAATCGACCAAACTGGCAAATGCTGGAGAGGGTTGCATAGTGTTTCCTTAAGTTAGTTAAGTCACTCATTTGTGAAAAATTAGCACTACATACGTCATAAACCTAAAAGTAGTTTAATCATAGAGTCTATTGGATTTTTGAAAACAATTTTGCAGCAGTTTGTGGCAATTTACTACAAAGAGGGGCTTATGATGGTGTCATTTATAGATGAATAAGCGCTAACTGCGTCACAATAAGCCACAAATAGACCCTAGTGGCTCAGTTAAACGGGACGCTTATTTATAAGCTAGGTGCAATATTGCAAAACATAAATCGGCTTAGGGACTTTGCCCAAAAAATTTACGTCATGATTAACCCTGTTTGTCTGCAACAACATTTGGTGGTAAAAGATGGACTTCAACGCTAAAAAACCATCTTATACTCAGGCTTATTCGTTATGCATTTCACTTCTTTGCGAACTACATTGCCAACACAATTCAAAACTGCCTTCGTTTATTTCATGGCATTGGACACATTGCCATTGAGGCTGTTCAATATCGAGTGCATCCAGTAACGTTTGCGCAGCGGCAAGTTGATTATCTGCTACCCATAACTCAACCGTTTGCATTTCAATCGGCAAACCGCCTACGCCACCAATGAGTGCTTCACCTTTAAGGTCAACTTCGATCCCACTCGTTTCCAGTAGCCCTTTCCATGTGTGAGCCTGCAGTAAATTACCACCGGCCAATAATACTTTTCGTTGTTCCATGCGTTATCCTACTGCATTGCTCTTGCTGGCAAATTTGTTTCATCCTACTGCCTCTACCAAAATCTGTCGAGTCTTGTTTGTGAATTGGACATTTGCCACAGACATGGTTAAGTTAACTTTATATAAGGGCCTGTTGATCTTTCAAGCACGATAAGTCAACTGGTCCTGACGATTAGAACTTATTAACATCACAAATAGGGCTCTACATGACAAAAATAGTCTTAAAAGGTGTATTTCAAATCACCGCTTGGAATGAATCGGCTTATGCTGAACACGACAATAACAACAAACAAACCATTGCCGAAATTACCCAAACGTATTCAGGTGATATTAATGGTTCTGCTCAAATTCGCTATGTCATGTCATATCAAAATGGGGAAGCTGCGGTATTTGTTGGAATGGAGCACTTAACCATAAACACACCAGAAATATCAGGCACTATAGTGTTACAACATAATGGCGTCTTTTCACAAGGTGTTGCCCAAAGCCAATTCAATGTAATAGCTGACTCAGGTACCGATAACTTGAAGCAATTCATCGGTCATGGTGAGTTTACCTCAACCGAAAACGGCCAAGCAGATTACCTCATCACTTTACACCATGACTAAGATAACCATTTCTCGTATAGAGACGAATATCGGTACATTTAGAGTATCTGGCACTATGGCGTTAACTTCACTGATGTTTATCAGTGTTGATATACTCGGCAGTGATGGATGGGAAGCTCTGATAGTTGATCCACAAACTCAATGGCATAAAACGTTAATGGCTGCCTGTGAAGTGCATTTAGCAGAACAAAAGATCATAACTTAGGCATAAAAAGAAACCCCAGCAAGCTGGGGTTTCTTTTTAGCGATTAAGATTAATAATACTTATTAAGGCATCATTGAAGGCTGATCTGCACCTTCTTTCTCAATCTCTACCGGTAACATATGTTCACGATTGATACCCAATTTAATGGCTAAATAACTTGCCACGTAAATCGATGAGTATGTACCCACAAAAATACCGAGTAATAATGCAGTCGCAAAACCATGGATCATTGTGCCGCCTTTTAAAAACAGCGCAATAACGGTAATTAATGTAGTACCTGTAGTAATAACAGTACGACTCATGGTCTGAGTGATTGAGGTATTCACAATCTCTACAGGAGTTCCTTTGCGCATTTTAAGGAAGTTTTCACGGATACGGTCATACACTACGATGGTATCGTTAAGTGAGTAACCCACAACCGTCAATAAACCTGCCAATACGGTCAAGTCAAACTCAAGCTGTAATACCGAAAAGACCCCTAAGGTCACAATAACGTCATGGCCTAGCGCCGCTACAGAACCTGCAGCTAAACGCCATTCAAAACGAAATGATACATAGATAAGAATACAGATTAAGGCAACAATAACGGCTAAGCCCCCCTGCTCTGCTAATTCCTTACCTACTTGTGGCCCAACAAACTCAACACGCTTTTGAATCACGCCTGAATCAATTGACTGCGCAGCAGTTAATACTGCTGCAACCTGGACATCACTTTTTAACTCATTTCTTACCGGTAAACGAACTAAAATGTCGCGGCTTGAACCAAAGTTCTGTACCACGGCTCCTTCAGCTTCATCAGTCGTCATGGTTGCACGTAGAGCATTTAAGTCAACAGGAGCAGAAAACTCCATTTCAACAACCGTACCGCCGGTAAAGTCTAAGCCCCAGTTAATGCCTTGTACGCCTAACGATACAAAAGAAGCAATAACTAAGATCAACGACATTACACTAATAGGAAATGCATGACGAAGGAAGTCGACTGTATTCTTTACTGAAAATATCTGAAACATGTTCAACTTCTCCCTTAGATAGACAATGACTTAACGCGCTTACCACCCCAAACCGCATTCACGATTGAGCGTGTGCCAACAATGGCTGTAAACATCGAAGTCGCGATACCTATCATTAAGGTAACAGCAAAGCCTTTCACCGCACCGGTACCGACAGCAAACAAGATTAACGCTGTCATAAAGGTGGTGATGTTAGCATCTGCAATGGTTGAAAAAGCATTACCATAACCTTCATGGATAGCTTGTTGCACGCTGCGACCGCCAAGAAGTTCTTCACGGATACGTTCAAAAATAAGTACGTTACCGTCAACCGCCATGCCCACCGTTAATACCATGCCCGCAATACCTGGCAAGGTTAATACCGCACCTGGGATCATAGACATCACACCAACAACCATAATTAAGTTTGCCATCAATGCAAGGTTGGCAATAAAACCAAATGCACGGTAGTAAACCATCATAAATACAAGAACAACAACCATGCCCCAAATCATCGCTTGAACACCGTTTTGGATGTTTTCAGCACCTAAGCTTGGGCCAATAGTTCTTTCTTCTACAATTGTCACTGGCGCGATCAACGCGCCTGCACGTAATAATAAGGCTAGGCTTTGTGCTTCAGTGTGCTCAAGACCGGTAATCACAAAATTACGACCTAAACGAGCCTGAATCGTCGCAACTGAAATAACCTCTTCAATACGAGTCATTTTCACTGTGCCATCAGGATTACGTGTACCACTGTCTTTATATTCGATAAACAATGTTGCCATTGGTTTACCGATATTGTCTTTGGTCACGTTAGAGAAAATCGAGCCGCCTTTCGCGTCAAGATTAATCGCTACCTGTGGACGGCTGTATTCATCAAAAGTAGGTTGTGCACCAGTGATATGATCACCCGTTAGCATCACTTCTTTTTTCAATACGGCAATCCCGCCTTCACGGCGTTGGTACACTTCTGCACCTGCTGGAACACGACCATTTGCAGCTGCGCTTACGTCAGCCTTATCATCAACCATACGAAATTCAATTGATGCCGTAGCACCTAAAATTTCTTTTGCTCGAGCAGTGTCTTGTACACCAGGCAGTTCAACAATAATGCGCTCAGCGCCTTGACGTTGTACTACAGGCTCAGCAACACCCAACTCGTTAACACGGTTACGAATAGTGGTAATGTTTTGCTGCAGTGCTTCTTCCTTAATTTGCTTAAGGTAAGCATCACTCATGGTAGCAAGAAGCATAAACTCATTACCGCTACTCGCATCGGTATAGGTCATGTCATTGCTGCGTGTTTTTAAATAAGTCTCTGCTTGGTCAACCGTTTCAGCATCTCGAAACTTAATCGCAATCCCTTTCGGGGTTTTACGAATACCAGCATAACGAATTTTCTCTTCACGAAGCTGGCTACGGAAATCAGCTATCTTAGCTTCTTCCATTTTACGAATAGCTTCGCCCATATCCACTTCCATTAGGAAGTGAACACCACCACGTAAATCTAAACCTAATTTCATCGGCGACCCACCAACAGCTTCTAGCCATTCAGGGGTTGCCGGTGCTAAGTTTAATGCAACGGTATATTTCTGACCAAGCAGTTCAGCGATAGCTTCTTTAGCCACCAACTGCTGCTCAGGATTTTGCACTCGGACTAATAACTGACCATTTTCTAGCTCGGCACGCTTTACCGCAATACCCTGACTATCTAATAAATCAACCACAGTCGTTTGTGTCGATGCAGTCACTTCTGCGCCGCGAGTTGCGACAATCTGCACTGCATGATCTTCACCAAACAAATTTGGTATTGCATAAAAACTACCAATGGCGATGACAAGCATCACCATGATGTTTTTCCACATTGGGTATTTATTTAACACACCATAGCCCTCTTGGCTTTATAACGACTGGATAGAACCTTTAGGCAATACCGCTGCGATGTAATCCTTTTTAATCGTGATTTGGTTGTTATCATTAATCGCTAATAACACATAATCACTTTCTTCACCGATTTTGGTCACTTTACCGAGAATGCCACCACTGGTTAACACTTCATCACCTTTTGAAATCGACGCCATTAGGTTTTTGTGCTCTTTTACACGCTTTGACTGTGGACGGAAAATCATGAAGTAAAAGATTAATCCAAACATGACTAGCATAAAAATTAACTGCATGGTTTCGCCACCGGCTACACCACTAATTGGGCTTGCATATGCATTTGAAATAAACATAGTTCTCTCTTCTTATTAGCTAAAATTAAACGATTAACTCAGGTACTTCACGACCAAAACTGGTATAGAACTCCTTAACAAAGGCGTCTAATGTACCTGTCTCAATTGCGCCGCGCAAACCTTCCATCAACATTTGGTAATAACGTAAATTATGGATGGTGTTTAAACGCGCACCTAGAATTTCATTACAACGATCTAAATGGTATAAATAAGCACGTGAATAGTTTTTACAAGTGTAACAATCACACTTAGGATCTAATGTTGCTGTGTCGTCACGGTGACGTGCATTACGAATTTTAATAACACCTTCACTGGTAAATAAATGGCCATTACGGGCATTACGTGTTGGCATAACACAGTCAAACATATCCACACCACGACGAACGCCTTCGACTAAATCTTCAGGTTTGCCCACGCCCATTAAATAACGCGGCTTGTCAGCAGGAATTTGCGGACAAACATGTTCTAAAATACGGTGCATATCTGCTTTAGGCTCGCCAACAGCTAAACCACCTACGGCATAACCATCGAAACCGATGTCTAAAAGACCCTTTACACTTTCGTCGCGTAAATCTTCAAACACACCACCTTGAATAATGCCAAACAATGAGTTCGGGTTTTCTAAGCGGTCAAACTCGTCACGTGAACGCTTAGCCCAACGCAGTGACATCTGCATCGACTTACGTGCTTCATCATGAGTTGCTGGATACGGGGTACATTCATCAAAAATCATCACCACATCAGATCCTAAAGAATCCTGAATCTGCATTGATTTTTCTGGGTCCAAGAAAATCTTTTCACCATTTATCGGTGAACGAAAATGCACACCCTCTTCCGTGATTTTACGAATATCACCTAAACTAAACACTTGGAATCCACCCGAGTCCGTTAGAATAGGACGTTGCCAATTCATAAAGTCGTGCAAATCACCGTGTTTACGCATGATCTCTTCGCCAGGACGTAACCATAAATGAAAGGTGTTGCCCAATAAAATGTCGGCACCGGTAGCGCGTACTTCTTCAGGCGTCATACCTTTTACCGTACCGTAAGTCCCCACAGGCATAAATGCTGGCGTTTCTACAGTACCGCGGTCAAAAATAAGACGTCCGCGACGTGCACGACCATCAGTTGTATCTAATTCAAATTTCATAAATCACCTTGCCAGATAAACAGTCTGACTCGTTTAGTTTCTATAGTAATGTGGGCAAATTTTAATGCTTCAAGGTTACTGGTACATTAAATCAAAAAAACGCCCACTATTGTGGGCGAGTATTTTAAATCAAATTCATTGTCTACGGGGCTTTTTTCGTCACAAACATCGCATCGCCATAGCTAAAAAAGCGATATTTTTGCGTAATTGCATGTTGATAAGCCTTCATGACCGCTTCATAACCGGCAAAAGCACTCAACAGCATAATTAATGTTGATTCTGGCAAATGAAAATTAGTGACCATGGCATCAACAACTTTAAATTGAAAACCTGGGTAAATAAAGATATCGGTATCACCACTAAAGGCTTGAAGCGGACTATCTCCACTTGCACGTGCTGCACTTTCTAATGAACGTACTGAGGTTGTGCCTACGGCAACAACACGATTTCCAGCCGCTTTAGTTTGCGCAATTAGATCAACAACCTCTTGTGACACATTGGCCCATTCTGAATGCATCTTGTGTTCAAGCACATTATCCACTCGTACAGGCTGGAATGTACCGGCACCGACATGTAAAGTAACAAAGGCAATATTAACCCCTTTGGCTTTTAAATCGGCTAACATGACATCATCAAAGTGTAACCCTGCTGTCGGCGCAGCTACAGCGCCTGGCGTTTGGTTATACACTGTTTGATAACGTTCTTTATCAGTATCTTCATCTGGACGATCAATGTAAGGAGGCAATGGCATATGACCGACGTCTTCAAGCACTTCTAATATGGTTTTATCAGACTGTAACTCAAGCTCAAACAATGCATCGTGACGAGCCAACATTTTCATTTGGTAGCCGCCATCTAAGTCGATAAGCGTATCCACTTTAGGAGATTTTGAACTGCGAACGTGGGCTAAAATGCGTTTATCGTCGAGCATGCGTTCAACGAGAATTTCGAGCTTGCCGCCAGTCGACTTTTGACCAAATAAACGTGCTGGTATGACTCGGGTGTTATTAAACACCATCAAGTCTCCAGGATTGATCAGATTGAATAAATCTGTAAACTTTTTGTCGGCAAGCTCACCGTTTTCGCCACTTAATGTGAGTAAACGCGAAGCATTGCGTTGTGCTGTCGGATAGCGAGCAATCAGCTCATCAGGTAGGTCGAATGAAAAATCTGCAACACGCATAGTATGATCTCAACAGTAAAAACGGCCGCTAGTCTATGGCGACTGCAGGTTAAGATCAAGTTTGGTGATTATTTTGTCGGCTTTTGTTCTATCGACTCGGTGTCGCTATCGTCCAATTCAAGAGTATCTGACTTGGCAGAGTCAAAGGTGTGATCGGATTTGTATGAATGCTCTTCATAACGCATGTCGATGTGTACTTTATTTCTTTTGGGGGCAGCAGGCCTGCCCAATAATTTTTTAATCCAGTCTTTCATCATCCTTGATCCCTAAATTAATCCTATAACCTTTTAAAAGCAGTTACATATACGCATTACAACAATACGAAGTTCAATACTCCATGACATTTATCTATAAAACGTTATGATTAACTACACTCACTCGCCATCTTGTAACGCTTTGTTACAAACGGCTAGTATCATACTGTAAAATAATAAAATTAGAAGTACAATTTATGAACTTTTTAGCTCACTTACATTTAGCCGACATCAGCGATACTCACCTAGTAGCTAATTTGTCGGGTGATTTCGCAAAAGGTAACATAGAGCAACATCCAAAACATCTGCAACAAGGGATATGGCTTCATCGCCAGATAGACCAAATTACTGACAGTCATGAAATTATTATTGACCTACTAAAGTTGTTCCCTAAAACCTCACGTCGTGTTGCTCCGATACTAGTGGACTTAGTATTTGATCATTACTTAGCATTTTATTGGGAAGAGTATCATCATCAGCCATTAGATGAATTTTGCCAAAAAGCATACCACCAGCTTAATACTACACTTGAACTTCCTCCGACGTTACAGGCCATTGCGCCACAAATTATCCAGCAAGATTGGCTAAATAGTTATCAAACAAGGCAAGGATTAGATCAAGCGATTAAGGGCGTCAGTCGTCGTTTATCAAAACCAGAACTTTTTGACCATGCCATTAAAGATATCGATAAGATTTATATTGATATCGAGATTGCATTTAGAACCTTTTATCCGCAGTTAATGGCCTATAGCAGGCTTTATAGTCGTAAAACTCCGGCAGCATATTTACCTTAATACAGGGTATCTATAGGAATTAATGTCGTATGCCATCATGGTTACTTAATCTAAAATACACACTCAAAACCAAACGGTTTTGGCTAACGAGTCTACGCGATATAATCGTTATTGCGGTGGTGTTGTTCGCTATCGCGAGTTATCTACAGCGAGATATGCAAACAGGCGTTGCCACTCCAATTAACGCACATTCTATTACCCAGAAGCCAATTTCATTATTTACCTCAACAGCAACTGGCGTTCAACAACATGCAAAATGGCAGACAAACTCTCATAAACCCACCTTAGTTTATTTTTGGGGTACTTGGTGTCCGCTATGTAGCGTCACCTCGCCAATGGTGGACTCGGTCAACCTAAAGCAAGATTATCAAGTGGTTTCCATTGTGGTAGCCTCTGGTACCGATGCAGACATTAATACTTTTATGCAACAACATCATTATCACTTTGATGTAATCAACCAACAAAATCAGCCTCAAACAATATCATTGAGCCAACAATGGGGCGCAATGGCCTTACCTGCTATTTATATCGTTGATGCTGAAAACAATATTCGCTTTGTTACCTCTGGTGTAACAAGCAGTTGGGGAATGTCATTACGGTTGTGGCTAGCGACCTGGTAAAGCGGCGATAACCAAACAGTATTATTCAGCCGAATAATTGGTTTTTGGTTATCAGTAAAACTTTGTTAGTATCCGCAACAAGAGTACTCGCGAGATTAACGTTTCGCCACATCAATACCTGAATCAGACACAATTAGAGAGACAATTTATAATGCACATCTTTACTTATCAACCACCATCAATTCCGTGGTTGGACATACGCTATAAAGACCGTGACATTATCGTCATCAATAAGCCTTCAGGCCTATTATCAAATCCAGGACGTTCACCAGACACACACGATACGGCCATAACCCGTTTGCAACGATGTTATCCTGAAGCGATTTTGATCCATCGTTTAGATTGTGATACTTCAGGGATCATGATTTTTGCCCGCACTAAAAAAGCAGAATCACATTTAAAAATTCAGTTTCAAAATCGACAAGCTAAAAAGGTGTACATTGCCGAAGTGATTGGCCATGTAGGTGAACAGCAAGGTAAAGTGAACTTTACGCTAGGACCTAACCCTGATTCACCACCATTCCAAATGCTTACTGATTCGGGTAAAGCAGCATTAACCTATTTTAGTGTGTTGGAGCATCGTGCTTATTCAACTTTGATGGAATTAAAACCCCATACTGGCCGGACTCATCAGCTTAGGGTTCATATGTTGGCGCTTGGACATGCCATTTTAGGCGATGAATTCTATGGTGATGAATCAACAATTAATGCCAGTAAACGGTTAAACCTGCATGCGCAATCACTCACTATTACCCATCCTTATAGCCAAATCGAGATGACATTTTTTAGTCAGCATCCATTTTAAAACCTTAACAATTCAAACGAAAAAAATGCCGACACAATCACTCGTGTCGGCATTTATCTATAAGTAATTCGTCACTAAATTAACTAGCTTTAGCAGCCTCTTTAGCTTCAGCAGCTTCACATGCTGCTGCAGTAAAGATAACATCTGTAGAGCTATTTAGTGCTGTTTCGGCTGAATCTTGAATCACACCAATAATAAAACCAACAGCCACAACTTGCATGGCAACATCATTAGAAATCCCAAACAAACTACACGCTAATGGGATTAATAATAATGAACCACCGGCAACACCTGAAGCACCACAAGCAGAAACCGACGCTATCACGCTCAATAACAGAGCTGTCATAAAGTCCACTTGAATACCCAAAGTATGAGCTGCTGCTAATGTTAATACCGTAATGGTAATCGCAGCACCGCCCATATTAATGGTGGCACCTAATGGAATAGACACTGAATAAGTGTCTTTATGCAGTTTTAATTCTTCACACAAAGCCATGTTGACCGGAATATTGGCCGCACTTGAACGGGTGAAAAAGGCTGTTACACCACTTTCACGTAAACACTTAAATACTAATGGATAAGGATTACGCTTAATTTTGACATAAACGATAATAGGGTTAATCACCAAAGCAATGAATAACATAGATCCCACAAGTACCATCAATAATTGGCCGTAACCCGCTAGAGCGTCGAAACCTGTTTCAGCAAATGTGGCCGCAACTAAACCAAAAATACCGATAGGCGCTAAACGAATCACAAAGCGAACAATATTTGACACCGCATCACTGACATCTGAGAGCATTCGTTTAGTGCTGTCGCTGGCATGATGCATGGTTATTCCAAGACCAGCCCCCCACACCAAAATACCAATGTAATTGCCCGTTAATAGTGCGTTAACTGGGTTATCGACAATTTTGAACAATAAGGTATTGATAACTTCACTAATCCCTTGAGGAGGATTGGTTCCCTCTATCCCAGTGGTTAGCAATAAAGTGGTTGGAAACGCAAAACTGAATAATACTGCGGTTAATGCAGCAACAAATGTACCCAGAAGATATAGCCCAATGATAGGACGCATATTGGTTTGGCTATTTTTCTTTTGATTGGCAATCGATGATGCAACCAAAACAAAAACCAGGATTGGCGCAATAGCTTTTAAAGCACCCACAAAAAGTGAGCCCAAAAAAGCCACATTGTTGGCACCTGTTGTTGAAATACTTGCCAGAATCACGCCCAAAATGATTCCGCTGATAATTTGTAGCACGAGGCTACCGTTAGCGATACGAGCTAACAGTGATGTTTTTTGATTCATTGCTTAACCTATGATTATTATATTTATGACTTTTTATGATCAAGGTTTTGCTTATCTTTAGAAAAGGAAACATCACAATACTCGTCATACCAACGTATTCATCACCTTACAACTCATAGTGATACAATATCTAGGTTACGACTTTCATGACATCTCGATAATATCAATGCTATTACTGAAAACACCCTGCTCTTCTTACTCATTGAGCGTAATTAACTCACACCACTCAATTTGCACACTTCAATCAATCCGTTTTCAGGGATAGCACTCCCTCATTAAAGTTAAGCATTACCTTGTGCCCAGCGAATATACTGAACACTGTAAAAGCCTTGTAGCTATATATCAGGATGCCATGCAATAAGTCTAGTGTTGATGCCAAATGAGTAAAAAAATTCAATCATTGCTCATAAAGAAAGCACTAATTTGACGGTTACAGGTTACTTGCTGTTAAATTGTTAACGATGTTAAAAGCTGAAAATACCATAAAAAACCAACAGCAATCATCAAGCAGGCTGCAGTGCTTGAGCACCTCTAAGCATCGCTTCAATCAACTCTTTAGCATCAAATTTTGTTAATGCCTCATTGGCTCCGACTTGTTTAGCTTGGCTAACACTGATTTCGCTGGATAAGGACGTATGTAAAATAATGTACGCGTGTTCAATCGCTGGATTATTTTTAACCTCAAAGGCTAATTCGTATCCATCAAGTCCTGGCATTTCAATATCACTCACCAGTAAATCAATAGGCTTTCGTTCTTCCGCGGCTTGTTGCATCATCTGCAGTGCATCACGACCGTCGGCCGTCACTTGATAAGCAATGTTAATCGAATCTAATGCGTCAGATAATTGCTTGCGGGCAACTTTTGAATCATCCACCAGTAAAATACGTAACGGAGTTAATTTCTCACGTTGTACATCGGTTAATATCGCTCGATTATTAATCGGATCATCCGGGAATATTTTCGACAGTAATAACTCAACATCTAATAACTGAACGAGCTGATCATTAAAACGGGTTACACCTGTTAAAAATGCATTTTTGCCTAAGTTACCTGAAGGTGCTTCAATATTACGCCAATTACATTCAATGATTTTATCGATTGAGCGCACAAGAAAACCTATCACCATTCTCTGACAATCAGTAATAATGATGTAGCTGTCTTTAAGCTCTGCTTCGGTAACGGGCCTATAACCAATACCTGCAGCCATATCGATAATAGGAATAGTCATACCCCGAATGGTTGCAGCCCCCAAAATGGCTGGGTGAGAGTGCGGGATTTTAGTTAAAGGAGTAAACGGCACGAGTTCACGAATTTTTAAAGTACCTAAAGCAAACACTTGTGTTTGATTTAGCTTAAAAAGCAATAAACCCTGCGATTGATTCGCTTTGCTCATTTTCGGACTCATCATTACCCCTTCATCTAAAGACTGAAACCTATTTCACTATAGCATTTATCGTCAGTCTTTAGACTAGCTTAAGTGGTCTATTTTATCTGCAAACATCATTACAAATCACAAAATTAGCTATTCATCCGATAAGAGCCAACTCGATAAATCATTTCGATTACAATTACGTTTCAATAAATAGTGAATATTTGAGGAGAAGACTCTTGTTGATAACAAGAAATAGCAAACTACATTAATACCTTTCCGACAACAACCAGTCGACATTTTATACAAAAAATTCAACGATTAAATCGCTCTTAGCCTTCTTAACGCAATTTATAAAAGCTAGGGAGAAAAACTTAATCGGCTATATACACATATAAGCTAGAACAGAGTGCAAGTTAGAACCGAATACAACCCAATAAAAACAACAAAGGGAAACAATGATAATTAAACCAGCTACTGATTTAATTATCATTGTTTCCCTCATTATTATGATGCTTTAAATTGACATAAAATCAGTTCGAAGCAGATTGCAGCTCGTAAAGCACATCATAAACAAATTGATCCCAACCCTCGGCATCGAACGCTAAGCCACTGGCATTGCGAACTTGACTAACTGCATGCAAAGGCGCCGCACCGTTTTCCATCATATAATAAGCCATCACCATTTCAGTACGATTAATCCCAGAGCGACAATGGAGTAACACTGGTAACTGATCGGCTTCACATTCACGAATAAATGTTAAAACCTGAGGGAGTATTTCAGCACAAATGGCTAGGTCATGCGGTTTAGGTGGAATATTATCAGGCAAATTAAACACTTTATGACGAAGACCTAATTCAGCCATAGCGTCGGTATCACAACCTTCAGCATTATTTAATGATGCGATTGCACCGAAACCAGCCTGCTTAAACTCAGCTAAATCCCACGCATCTTTGTTTGGACCACTACGGCCTGCAATTTGTCCATCAACTAACCAAAAAATATGTTTCATATTACCTACTACTAATCTGGTTTTTTAGCCCAAATATCAACATTAACTGAGGACAACTTCTTACGTTTTTTCTTGCCGCTACCTTCTGGCTTAGCCATTGGCTTAGGTTGTTCCAGTACGCTTTCAGGCACTACATCATCAGCCTCAAATCCGTTAACTTGTTCACGTTCAAGGCGAATTTGATTCTTTTTCTCAATAACAGAGAAGTGATGATACTCATCATGCGACAACAAGGTCAACGCTAAACCGACCTCTCCCGCACGCCCGCTGCGACCAATTCGATGCATATAATCTGCTGGACTGCGCGGTAAGTCAAAATTTATTACTACAGGTAATTTTTCAATATCAAGGCCACGAGCAGCAATATCTGTTGCAATGAGCACTTGAATATCACCCGCCTTAAAACCTTCCAATACACGACTTCTCGCGCCTTGGGCTTTATCACCGTGAAACACCTCTGCAGTGATACCACGTTTAGCCAGTTTTTGAGCTAAATGATTACAACTATTTTTAGCGCTAACAAAAATCAACACTTGGCGCCATTGATGCTGTTGTAGTAAATGTGCAAGTAAAGCGGTCTTTTTTTCACGATTAACCGTCATTACCCGTTGTACTAACGTACTCGCCTCAGCGCTTTGTAATTGTATCTCAAGCGGGTTAACGAGCAACGCTTGCGTGAGTTGGCGAACTTCATCTGGGAAAGTCGCTGAAAACAATAACGTTTGTTTTTGCTTAGGAAGTAAATTGAGTACTTGAGTCAGCTCTTCAGTAAAACCAAGGCTTAACATTCGATCTGCTTCATCAAGTACTAGCGTTGTCACTTGGGACAGCTTTAATGCATTTGACGATACTAAATCGAGTAAACGACCAGGCGTCGCGACCACTACATCCGCACCGCCACGCAATGCTAGCATCTGAGTATTAACAGATACACCGCCAAATGCAGCAACCACTTTAATGTCGCCATTTAAATGAACCGCATAAGATTTAAAGCTGTCGGCAACTTGCTTAGCAAGTTCTCGCGTTGGTACCAAGACTAACGCACTAACAAAATTACCTTTGGCAGATGTTGCAGCCCGACGACTTACCAATTGATGTAATATCGGCAATGCAAAAGCCGCTGTTTTACCTGAGCCAGTATTGGCACCTGCCAGTAAGTCTTTACCAGTTAATGTGCTAGGAATGGTTTCAGCTTGGATTGGTGTAGGCTGAAGGTATTTAAGCTCGGTTAATCTGGCCAACAATGGAGTATGCAGGCCAAACTCAGCGAAAGTCGTAGCTAAAGAAGCTTGGGTCATGTATCAAATGCGCTCAAGAAAATGGATATCAATCGCACATTTTAACGTACTTTGGCACAGCAGTCAGATAAATTAGTTAATTTCTTCAATCCCTTCCAAGTCCAGTAGCCACTGCTTCATATCGAGCCCATAAGCATAACCGGTTAACTTACCGCCTTTACCTATCACCCGATGGCAAGGAACGATAATAGCAATTGGGTTTGCACCATTTGCAGCCCCAACAGCCCTGACAGCTTTAGGTCGCCCAATAGTATTTGCGATATCACTGTAACTGCAGCGCTGGCCGAATGTTAATTGACTCAGAGCATGCCAAACTTCATGTTGAAAAACAGTCCCCTTAGGCGCTAAAGGTACACTAAAATGCTGCCTTTGATTAGCGAAGTACTCTGTTAATTGAATGACTGTTGTATCAATGTGCTGTTGGGCATGTACCAATAAATCTTGAGTTGTCTCAGTCGTGCTTTGTTGGAGTCTAAACTGAGTTTGAATCTCTACACGCGAGCTCGTTTGGGCAAGGTCTTCAACCTGCAAATGGGTTAATCCATGCTCAGATGCTTTAAGCGAGAGTAAACCAACTGGACTTGTGACTAAAGCATGACACTTGGGCGAAGTAAAATGGGTCATAATATTATCCGTTTTTTGCAGCGACAGGATCGTTATCCCAAAGCTGGAAGGTTAAGTAGCTGCCCCAAGGTGATGCTTGTGTTGCAATGTCGGCAGCAATGCTTATGTACGATTTAGGGGTTTCAATGGGTATACCCGATTGCTCATATAATGCATGAAGACGATTTTTGATAACTAAATCAGAACTCAAAAACACATCAGGATCACTCAAACCTCGCATATTCGCGTAGGCAACAGTCCATGGACCAATACCTTTTACAGACAACCAATCGTCAGGTGTTGAGTCAGCATGCTGATATACAAATTGCCCCAAGGCATTTAATGCTAATTTTCGAGCTCCTGGCATTTTAAGTTCATCTAATGAAGCGTTAGCTATAGCTTGTGCCGTAGGAAATAACTGCCAAGTCTTACCATCGATGAACAGCGTTTCACCATAAGATTCAACCAATAAATTTAATAATTTAGTGGCTTGCACTACGCTGACTTGTTGCCCTAATACGGCACGGCAAGCGGCCTCAAAAACGCTGCCAGCCGCTGGTATACGTAAACTACTATCAATTTTGGCGCCTAATTTAATGATGGGAGATAAAGCTTGCTGAATGACTTCCATGTCAGCATCTAAATCAAACATACGGCGTAATTGCAGAGTAATATAATGCAAGGACTTAATATCATTAGCATCAGCTAAGTAAATACTCACATCAAGTTGGGGTTTATCGGCATTTGGTGAAATGTAAAAAACGCCTTCTACGCCATTAAACGAAAAGGTTCGGCCATAACGTCCCGAAATATCATCAATGACCTCCATATTATCAACTTGACGAAATGCATAAAAAGCCAACATCTTCGCCCAATTAAAGGGGGGACGGTAAGATAATGCTAATGTTATTGGTTTAATATCAGTACTCACTTGGTTATCTTTATAAGGATGAGTTACATCAGTTATATGTCGGCTCTTTTGGCGTAATTCGCTAGGTGTTAACAATAGTTCTTGCTTAAAAATTTCATTAAACCGCCTGATACTATTAAAGCCAGCAGCCATGGCGACCTCTGTCATTGATAATTGTGTTTGGTGTAATAACTGCTTAGCAAACATCAACTGCTGATATAACGCAAAACGTTTAGGTGAAGTCCCCAAACCTTGGTTAAAGAGTTTATTTAAATACCGACTGGTAATGCCTAACTTATCAGCTAATTTAACGATCGTCCCTGCATTCTCACCAGTTAAATAGCCTTGCTCAATTAACGTAATCGCTCGCATTAACGTAGTTTGAGTACCTAACCACGCAAATGAACTTGGCGCACTATCTGGCCGACATCGAAGACAAGGCCTAAGTCCGACATTAGCCGCTTTAATCGCAGAATCAAAGTAACGGACATTTTTTTCATAGGGTGCAGGAGCGGGACAAATTGATCGGCAATAAATACCAGTAGTGATAACTCCGGTAAAAAATTGACCATCAAAGCGAGCATCACGACTAAGCCTTGCTTGCTGGCAGATCTGTGCTGCAATATTACAATCACTGTTAATCTGGACCATTCGTCTATTTAGCCTCTATCATCTTCAAGATGTTCAATCGTAAAACTGAACTATTTATTCTGCACTGCGTATTTAAGAGATTACTTTACCGAAATACCACAACCACGACTGGCGGAAAACGGAACCCAATCGTTTCGTATATGGTAACAATTTAACCCATTACATTTGGCCTTTTTGCGTTATCCTAGTCAGCAGAATTTTCACCATTAAGTTAGAGCATTAGATGTTTAAATTTTTTGAATCATTGACCCAAGCTTTACCGCAAGAAGAACCGACTCAGCCACCCAATACTTTGTACGCATTTTGTCGTCATTATACCCGCGGGTTTGGTTTGCCTTTAATTATCATGTCAGTACTAACAGCCATAATGGCAATGTTGGAAGTGTCACTGTTTGGCTTTATGGGACAACTGGTAGATTGGTTAGTCACCAAAAATCCGCAAACATTGTGGCAAGATGAAAGCACTACCTTGATTACCATGTCAGTGATTGTCTTAGTCGTCATACCGCTGGTTGTCTGGTTACATGCTTCTATCGTGCACCAAACGCTTTTGGGTAACTACCCCATGGCTATTCGTTGGCAAGCACATCGCTATTTACTCAAGCAGAGTATTTCATTTTATCAAGATGACTTTGCAGGACGGATCGCCACAAAGGTAATGCAAACTTCGCTTGCTATACGTGAAACGGTCATGAAACTACTGGATGTACTGATGTACATTTTAGTGTATTTCACCTCTATGTTGGTCATGATTGCCACTGCAGACGTACGTTTAATGTTACCCATGCTAGTTTGGTTAGCGGCTTATGTGTTGATTCAATGGAAACTCGTTCCAAAGCTGAAAGCAATATCGACAGAACAAGCTGATGCTCGCTCGACAATGACTGGCCGCATTGTCGACAGTTACACCAACATATCAACCGTAAAGCTGTTCTCGCATACGACTCAGGAAGCTGACTATGCCCAAGATAGTATGACGCGTTTCTTAAAAACCGTTTATGGCCAAATGCGTCTGGTAACGATCATTAATGTTTTAGTGCAAATCATCAATTACTTATTAGCGTTCACCATTGCGGCTGTGTCTATTTGGTTATGGGCAGACAACGCTATTACGGTTGGCGCCATTGCGATTGCGGTGAGTTTAGCGTTGCGTTTAAATGGCATGTCACAATGGATTATGTGGGAAATCAGTTCACTATTTGAAAATATTGGTACCGTTACCGATGGTATGAATACGTTATCAAAACCCATTGCTATCCAAGATAAAATGGATGCAAAAGACATTGTTGTTGACCATGGCAAAATCGATTTCAACCAGGTTTGCTTTCATTATGGTGAAAAAACAGGCGTTATTGAGCAGCTAAACCTGAATATTAAAGCAGGTGAGAAAGTCGGCTTAGTGGGTCGGTCTGGTGCAGGAAAATCGACCTTAGTAAACTTATTGATGCGTTTTCATGATGTTGAAAAAGGCCAAATACTGATTGATGATCAACCTATAACGGATATTACCCAAGACTCATTACGGGCAAATATTGGTATGGTGACTCAAGATACGTCGTTATTACACCGTTCGATCCGTGAAAACATTCTGTATGGTGATCCACATGCCAGTGATGAAAAATTAATGGCGGCGATAACTCAAGCACAAGCAGCAGAGTTTATTGACAATTTAACGGACCCCTTTGGCAACAAAGGGCTTGATGCCCAAGTGGGTGAGCGCGGCGTTAAACTGTCTGGTGGTCAACGCCAACGGATCGCCATTGCAAGAGTATTACTTAAGAATGCGCCAATTCTATTGCTTGATGAAGCCACTTCAGCATTAGACTCTGAAGTCGAAGCCGCGATTCAAGAGTCTCTTTATGAATTGATGGAAGGTAAAACAGTAATAGCGATAGCGCATAGGCTCTCAACGATTGCAGCTATGGATAGACTCATTGTATTAGATAAAGGCTGTGTCGTTGAACAAGGTACTCATCAAGAGCTGATTAATGCCAAAGGGATATACGCACAACTGTGGGCCCATCAAACTGGCGGTTTTTTAGGATTAGATTAATCGAAAGTTGAGCAATTAGCATTAGCCACTCAAATTTGAGTGGCTTTTTTATGCATAGCAATAAAAATAGACACAAAAAGTGATAGTAGAATATTAATTGCTTGGATTGCTTGGATTGCTTGGATTGC
>NZ_JACJEU010000018.1:0-83029 GCF_014164215.1 Shewanella sp. SG44-2 | reverse complement strand
AGGTTTCGGCTCAATGAATTCTGATTTCATTAATTAGACTCGGAAGAATCTAAATAATGTTTGTACATATTACTATGAACATTCATCGTTGCATTGAGTTTAAATTTTTTGATTGCCAACATTCCTAAGAACAGAAGACAATTTCGAATAACTCAATACCTGTGAATGTCCACACAGATTTCTTGTTTAGATTGTTAAAGAACGTTGCTAGCATGAACATCTTTCGATTTTTCATTCAGCGGCCGCTGACGCTAGGTCGTTGGCTTGGGGTGCGTATTCTACGCTTTCCCGTGTTGGCGTCAAGTGTTTTTTCAAACTTTCTTTTCGCCTTGAACTCAGTGTTTTTAAGCACTTAATTCAACCTGACTCGGTAACCGCTTGCGCTGTCTGCCGTGTCAGTGGATGCGCATTATAGGCACCACACGTTTTTGCGCAAGGCCTTTTTTAAGGTTATTTGTTATTTCTGGCTTGTTTGCGGATAATTTAGCCTGACCAGCTAGTTTTTAAGCATTATACTGTCACAAACCATGAATCTATAAGGATTGTTATGTCGACTAATATAAGAACTTACCAAGGAATACACCCTAATTTAGCTGATAACGTCTATGTTGACGAGTCTGCAGTGCTGGTTGGTGACATTAAATTAGATCATGACGCGAGTGTTTGGCCATTAGTTGCTGCGCGCGGTGACGTAAATAAGATACGTATAGGTAAACGCAGTAACGTGCAAGACGGCAGCATATTACATGTAAGCCGTAAGTCTTCGGCAAACCCTGATGGGCATCCATTGATTATTGGTGATGATGTCACTATTGGTCACAAAGCTATGCTGCATGGCTGCAAGATTGGTCATCGCGTACTTATCGGTATGGGTGCTATCTTACTTGATGGTGCAATAGTAGAAGATGATGTGATTGTGGGAGCCGGTTCATTAGTTCCTCCCAATAAAGTTTTGCAGAGTGGTTATTTATATGTTGGCAGTCCATGTAAACAAGTAAGGCCATTAACTGAAGCCGAACGTGCATTTTTACCACTGTCAGCGGATAATTATGTCCGTTTAAAAAATGAATACTTGGTAGACCTACAACAATAAACCTGCTCGTTTAATGTAATGGATCAATTTTTCTTGGTCCATTACATGGCCCCGCCAAAATAGCTCGCTCCAAACATATTTTATACTATAGGTTGATAAACTAATATGGTCTTATATGATAGCTACTCATTAGGATATGCTGTACTGCGTTATAAATACTAACCAGTATTGCCGATTTTTTAACAAGGATAGTTAAGTGAAAACCCAAAATCGCGTTACCACTAAATATGTCGGCTACCTTGATATTAAGCAGCATTTACTATTCTTGGTCATCCCTTTATTGCTAATCAGTATTATCACATTTACAGCGTTTGATACTAGTAGTGCTTATCAATACTTATCTCTTATTGGTTGTGGTTACACTATTTGTTATGCCATAACATATTTTACCCATAGACAAAATATGTTACGCCTTTGGCAACATTTGGAACATGTAATCCACATTAACGATACGACTTATGAGCTAGTCAATTTATCTAGTCAATACGATTCAGAACAAGCTTTTTTGGATGCGCTATTACTGAAAGCGATAAGTGTTATAGATGACGCAGAAATGGGCAGTATCATATTGGTAGATAATCAGACTAATCAGTTACAGTTTGAATCGGTTATAGGACTAAATATTGATGCCTTGCAAAATATTAACTTTACCCTAGAAGAAACCTTTTTATACCGATTGACTCAAGGACATTGCCATAAAACTGTTGTCATTAGTAACATCAATGCTAAAAGCCCAAAAAGATATGATCAATTTATTCTACCAAATGCATCAACAAAACCTATTTCTTCAACTTTATCTAGCCCTATCCGAATTGAAGACAAGCTTTACGGGATGATGAATTTAGACAGTAGCAAGATGGAAGCGTTTGGTGATTTCGATATTAATTTGGTTAATATTCTTACATCAGAAGCCGCTAACGCAATTTCACTGTACCAAAAGTCTAAAAAAATTGAGCTCCTGGCTGATTATGACGGCTTAACCGAGCTGTATAATCGCAAAAAATTTGATGCAACGATTCTGCAATGGCAACACCTCCCTGAGTTAGCAAGCTATATCATTATTTTGGATATGGATAACTTAAAACCGTTAAATGATCAGTACGGACATCAAACTGGTGATGATGCATTGAAGGCCTTTGCACAATCACTAAAATCAATGTGGCATCCTCATTTTTTAGTCGCGAGATATGGCGGTGATGAATTTATTGCATTATGTCGTGGCCCCATCGATGTCTTAGAGCAACAAGTAATACAATTGCAGCATGATCTAGCGCTGTTAAGCCCCGCGATTCATTTTAGCTACGGATTTGCTCAGTATGATCAAGATTGGGCTAACGCGTTTAAACAGGCAGATAATAATATGTATAGCCAAAAGCGACTGAAGAAACAACTGGCTCAGCCTTAAGCTAGTATAATGTCACCACTGTCATTAAAAGCTTCTTGTTCGATCAATGCTTCTGCCTGGTCTTCAAGATCAAAACGACATTGCTCAAATAAACACACGGCATTACTTCCACTGACAACTTGCTTGTCGCAAAGCTCACTGATGACCGAGAAACTGGCATAACAGTTGATATTTACGCCTTGTTGCTGAGCAATAAACTTCACTTGATTGGTTTCGGGATAGACTTGATCGGTAAATATTACGCTTTGATTCATTAATCTATTGCCTCTTGCGCTAATGATTCACGCAGTTTTCGCATAACCGAACCCGTATCAGGAGTAATCCCACGCCATAAACTAAAGCTTTTAGCCGCTTGACCAACCAACATACCTAAGCCATCAGCAGTTTTACGCGCATTTTGCGCTTGAGCCCATTGATTAAAAACAGTGGTTTGTTGGCTATAAGTCATGTCGTAACAATCTGTTGTTTCATCGACTATAACGCTAGGCAAGGCAATTAATTGTCCAGATAGACCAGCTGAAGTTGAGTTAATAACTAAATCAAATGGCGATATTAGCTCTTCAATGGGTTTAGCAAAAAAGTTACCGTACTCATTGAATAAGGTTTGAAGTTGCTCTGCTTTTTCGTGAGTCCGATTACAGATAATCAACTGAGCCACATTGTGCTGTAATATAGGTAAAATACAGCCTCTTGCCGCGCCACCAGCACCCACCAATAACACTCGCTTACCTTTTAGCGAACCAAACAGCATTTCAAGGTCATTCACCAAGCCAACACCATCGGTATTGTCACCGCCAATTTTACCATCGGGTAAATTAAACAGGGTATTTACTGAACCAGCGAGTTTAGCCATTTCACTGAGTTCGTCACACATGGAAAATGCTTGTTCTTTAAAAGGTGCTGTAACATTGGCACCTTTACCACCATTGGCAAAAAATGCCGCTAACGAAGAGTCAAATTGATCGACAGGCGCGAGAATAGCTTCATAGCTTAAGTCTTGCTGAGTTTGCTTGGCAAACTCAGTATGTATAAATGGTGACTTACTTTGCGCTATCGGATTGCCAAATACAGCATATTTATCTGTCATTCGCTTTGTCTCTTCATTAACGATTTAGGGAAACATCCCACGTAAAGAGTGAGATGTTATCGGCTATATGCTTCAGGCATTGCTGTTTTTTGTAAATAGCGATCACGGAGCTTGTCTTGACGACTGTCAGTGCTTTGCTCCTCTCCTGCAATCCACATCTTTTGTACTTTACTACTAAACTCGAAAGGATCACCGCTCCATAACACTAAATCTGCTGGCTTACCGACCGCAATACGCCCGGAGTCTAAATGGAAAATATCAGCCACATTTGCCGTCACAGAAGCCAGAGCATCTTCATAGTTCATCCCGTTAGCAACCGCATTACCGGCACTAAAACGGAGTGCGTAAATACCATGGCTATCACCAGGTAAAGCAATGGCTACTTTGACACCCGCTTTTGCTAGTTTACCTGCATTTTCGAGTGAATTATGCAACGAATCAAAACTTTCTGGTAAGTTACGCATGCTATCAATAACCACAGGGATATTTGCTTGCGCGAGCTTATCCGCCACTAATACGGCATCAGCTGCATTGACCAAAACAAGGTCTATGCTCAAGTCTTGTTTAAGCTTAATTAAATGCAAAATATCACTGGCACGGTCTACTGCGATAATTAATGGTTTTTCACCCGCGAGTACCGCGTTAATAATATCATCTTCACGACTTTGTGCATCACTATCATCGTCAGCTGTTTTTTTCGCTTTACTCTTTTTGGCTTGCGCTTTTTTAGCATCCTCAAGTTTATGGATCAATTGCTGCATTCCTGCAGCACGCGAGCCTTCTTCTATCGCACCTAATGCAACCACTAATCCGGTGTTAGCGGCCAGTATACTGTCCCAATCACCACTTAAATCTACAATAAATGTTTGTCCTGCAAAAATGCCTTCGCCACCGCCAGATGACACTACATTACGAGTTATTCCGCCTTTGCGAGCAAATGGCACCGTAGACGCCTTGGGGTTGTAAGCTAAACTAGGATCAAAAATGACATCAGCTTCTTTTTCGTAAGCATCACGTGAAGAGGCTATCGCACCGATTTCTACTAAGCCTAAATCATTCATACTCGCGATAAAGCCTGGAGTTAATATTGCCCCTTTAGCATCTATCACGGTATCAGCAGTCGGTGACGCCGGATTAATGGCTACAATAGTGCCGTCTTCAATCACAACAGTAGCATCGGTTAATACCCCTTGCTCTGTGGCGGTATGCACTGTGGCATGGATAATTGCTATACTTTCAGCTTGAACCGCACAACTCAATGCTAGGCCGACCGATAAACTTAAAGCAAGTGCAGATTTTTTAAATAGTGTCATTGTCTTGCTCCTTATTGTTGACCTAACATAAAGTCACTTTGTGCCTGGTAGGCAGGATCTTGGCGGTCATACACTTTTGCACCGTCAATAAATACCTGTTCAGCTTGGGCGTATACGCTAAACGGGTTGGTATTCCATACAACCACATCTGCATTTTTACCCTTTTCGAGTGAACCGGTCTTATCGCTAATACCCAATGATTTTGCCGCATTAGCAGTAATCCAACCAATTACGTGCTCAGCTTTTAAGTCAAAGCCTTTATCATTCGCGTTATTCATGATTTTTGCCGTTTCTTGATTAAGGCGCTGAATGGTTACGCCAGAGTCTGAATGTACGACGGCACAAGAGTTTTTAACCGCATCGACCATGGCAACATTTTCAAGCACCATGTCATAAGCTTCTAATTTAAAGCCCCACCAATCTGGCCACATAGCTGCACAGTGACCATTTTCAGCCAATAAATCGGCAATTTTGTATGCTTCTACAGCATGATGGAATGTGCCAGCGTGATAACGGAACTCTTTACCTAGGTCGATCATCATCGCCATTTCCTCAGCTTTGTAACAATGGTTATGAATTAAAATATCACCTTCAAGCACACCTTTAAGCGTATCTTTCATTAAGTCGCGCTTAGGTGCTACAGGGTTCTTACCAGCGGCGTATTCAGCATCATATTTATCCCAAGCACGTTTGTATTCTGTGGCTTGAATAAATGCCGTGCGGTAGCCCGCCATATTACCCATACGTGTCATGGGTAATTCGTTACGGCTACCATATAAAGATTTAGGGTTTTCACCACAGGCCATTTTTAATCCATACGGCGCGGCAGGAAATTTCATCGCTTGCATGGTTGTCGCGGGGACATTTTTGAGCGTGACTCCACGGCCACCAATAAGGTTAGCTGAGCCTGGTAAAATCTGTAGCGTGGTGATACCACCTTCTCGGGCACGGTTAAACCCAGGATCTTGCGGCCATACACTATGCTCAGCCCATACTTCAGCGGTTACCGGATTAGTCATTTCATTGCCGTCATTGTGTGACTCGGCATTTGGGCTTGGATAAACCCCTAAGTGTGAATGCACATCAATGATACCTGGGGTAATCCATTTGCCTTTAGCGTCGACAACTACTGCACCTTCAGCGGAAAGCTGTTGACCCACAACACTAATTTTGCCGTCTTTTATCAATACATCAGCATCATCAATACGCTCACCAGTACCGGTTAATACAATGGCATTTTTAAGCAGCGTGGTTGAATTAGGCAGTATTTGATAAGTACTTGGATACGGATTGGCATTGATTGTGATTTTGGGGTCTTGTTGTTCTGCTGGGCTACAACCTGCAATTGCAGTTGATAGCGCCACAGCTACCAAAGAAGGCATTAACTTTGCCATTGGGATCTCCTGTCTTATTTTGCGACCAATCTAACCAAGTTAACTGCCGAAATACAGCCTAATCGTTAAATAATTGGTATCAAAACGTTAACAATAAAATGATCCTGCCATGACATCGATTTCGTTATAATAACGCCGACACTCTTAAACACTGACAATATGAACTGGTTACGTAAATTATTCACTAAGCCGCAAGCTGTTGATGACAGAGACACAGCGCAATCAAATGCCTACGACCTCATTGGTGGCGATAAGGTGATCCGCGCTATTGCCCATGACTTTTATCAACAGATGCAAACGCGCCCCGAAACCCAAGTGTTATTAGCGATGCATCGTTCGCCAATGCAAGAGTCTGAACAAAAACTGTATGAGTTCTTAAGTGGTTGGTTAGGTGGTCCGCAACTGTATCAACAAAAACATGGTCATCCGGCTTTACGCGCCAGGCACATGCCTTTTGCTATTGATGAATCGATGCGAGATCAATGGTTAATCTGTATGCGTGCAGCCATTCAAAACAACATAAAAAAGCCTGAACATCAACAAGTGATTATTCAGGCTATTTCTACACTAGCTGACAATATGCGTAATCGTTAGACCGCAGCCAACCAATCTTGTGGCTTTAGGTAGATGTCATACAGCTCTGCTTCTGCAGTCCCTTCTTCTGGGGTGAATGCATATTCCCAGCGAACCAATGGTGGCATCGACATTAAAATGGATTCCGTTCGGCCACCAGTTTGCAGGCCAAATAAAGTGCCACGATCATAGACCAAGTTAAACTCAACATAGCGACCACGGCGATAAAGCTGGAACTGGCGTTCGTCATCGCCATATTCTAACTCTTTGTTGCGTTCGACTATCGGCGCATAAGCTTCAATAAAACCGTTGCCTACCGCTTGCATAAACTCAAAGCTTCGCTCAAAACCAGGTTCGTTAAGATCATCAAAAAACAATCCACCGACACCACGGGTTTCATTACGATGCGGTAAGAAGAAGTACTCATCACACCACTTTTTATACTTGGGATAAACGTCTTCACCAAATGGATCGCAAATATCTTTAGCCGTTTGGTGCCAGCTAACGACATCTTCTTTGAAAGGATAATAAGGCGTTAAATCAAATCCACCACCAAACCACCATACCGGATCAGCCCCTTCTTTACGGGCAATAAAAAAACGCACGTTAGCATGCGTGGTCGGAATAAACGGATTATTAGGGTGAATAACCAATGACACCCCCATAGCTTCAAAACTTCTGCCAGCTAATTCTGGACGATGTGCCGTGGCCGATGCGGGCATAGCGGCGCCCATTACATGTGAGAAGTTAACACCGGCTTGCTCAAACACTTGGCCCTGAGTTAATACTCGACTCGTACCACCGCCACCTTCTTCACGTTCCCACGAATCAGCTTTAAACGTCGCTTTACCGTCGAGCAGCTCTAAACGCTGACAAATATTTTGCTGTAATCCCAACAAAAACGATTTTACTTGTTGTGCGTCTGGCACATGGGAAGAGGTGTTTGACATAGTATTAGCTTCCATTACGAAGAATTTGACCACTGCGAGCATCGATGATGGTTGATGGCTGACGTTGTTCGCCCAGCTTACCTAAAATCAATGCATCAATTTTATCGCTAAAATCAGTGATGATATGTTGTGCATCGACCACCGGTTGCTCACCAGCTAAATTGGCACTTGTCGATACTAAAGGTTTATTGAGGGTGTCGCATAGCTCTCGAACTACTGGGTGAGCAGATACCCTTACGGCAATTGAATCAAACTCGCCGCACAATAATTTTGATACGTGTGACTGAATAGGCATAACAAACGTAAATGGCCCTGGCCACTTTGATTGAGCAAACTGCAGTTGTTGCTCAGTTAATTGAGTGATATCAAGATAAGGTAATAGTTGCTCAAATGAACTGGCCACCAAAATTAAGCCTTTTTGCCAAGGACGCTGCTTTACTGCCAACAGTTTCTCGATAGCACTATCATTATCAGGATCACATCCTAAACCAAATACAGCTTCTGTTGGGTAAGCTATCACGCCACCTTGTTGTATTGTGGTGGCGACAGCCGATGGCTGCAGTTGCAACATTGAATTTCCTTCCATCAAATTATTGATATAAAAAGTTATAAAGCACGCTTATATTTACAGGATTTTTGCGGACACTCGACTCGGCTACCAGCCGCACCTTTACGCTCGACTAAAATGCCGAAGCCACACTCTGGGCATGCTTCATTATGTGGAGGGTAGTTTACGATAAACTTGCATTTTGGGTAGGCACTACATGCAAAAAAAGTTTTGCCATACCGGCTAGTACGAGACTCTAGATGGCCTTTTTTACACAGTGGGCAAGTTATCTGCTCAGCTTCGTTGGCGTGGTCATGTTTTTCAATGTGGGTACATTCAGGATAATGCGTACAGCCGATAAAAATACCAAATCGACCAGACTTAACAGCCAACTCATTACCACATTTAGGGCATTCAGAACCGCTAATAATTTGGGTTTCAATCGACTCATGCTGTACTAGCGGACGGGTATAATCGCAGGTTGGATAGTTATTACATCCCACAAAACTGCCATGTTTACTGTGTTTAACCGACAACTCAGCACCACAAACAGGACAAAGCTCAAACTCTTTCTCCAATGCATGTTCGTGGACAGTAAAAAGTTGCTGATCAATTTTCGACATGGGTTTCTCTGTGAGTAATATTCTATAGACCTAAAAAAGGAGGCTAAGCCTCCTTTCTGTTATGAGTGTAAGCGCCCCTCTGGCTGCTCGAAGATTAAATCTTCCATTTGCTCATAGGCTGACTCATTTCCTGGCACATTAAATAGTACCATTAATACCACCCATTTGAGATCTTCTAACTCTAATGTTGGCTCATCTAACTCCATAACACGGTCAATAACCATTTCACGAGTTTCGACACTGAGCACTTGAATCTGTTCTAAAAACAGTAAAAAACCACGACACTCAACATCTAATTTGGCCATTTCCGCTTTAGTATAAATACGGAATGAATGTTGTGCATGATTACACAAGTACGGTTTATCACTCTCTTGTAGATCAGCTAAGTGCTCTAACCAAGAAAGTGCTTTGATAATATCAACTTGATGAAAACCCGCACGGGTTAACTCTTTAGTGAGTTCATCTTCATCAACTAATAACTCAATCTCACTATGAACATAATTTTCAAATAAATACATGAGGATATCGAACATGGCTAACTCCTCTTTAGTCTGACGTAACCACCGGGCACAGCTGCAACCCACCCTTGTAATTCAAGTTCAAGCATTTGTATTAACACCAGATCTATCGGTTTCCCACTATCCTCAACTACCGAATCTATCGCGGTAGTTTCATATCCTACACTAGCTAACAGCGGAGGAAATGGCAAATCACTAACATCATTATCCTGTATATGGTGCCGTAGATGCAATTGTTCAAGGTGATAATCTGATAAACAGCCTAATTCTTCTATTATATCGGCAGCAGACTCGACAAGTTTTGCACCATTTTTAATCAAATCATGACAACCTTGGCTATATCCTCCTAACACGGAGCCTGGTACAGCAAACACTTCACGATTTTGCTCCATTGCCAGCCTAGCACTGATTAATGAACCACTTTTACGGCTTGCTTCTACTACCACGGTACCCAGACTTAAGCCACTGACAATCCGGTTACGCCGAGGAAAGTTACCAGCAAAAGGCCCTATACTTGGCCAGTATTCACTGATTACGCAACCGGTATTAATAATGCCATGATACAAGTGTTGATGACGCTTAGGATAAATACACTCTACCCCACAACCCAACACGGCCATGGTCGTTCCATCAACCGCCAAAGTCGCTTTATGGGCTGCACCATCAATACCCGTCGCCATGCCACTAGTGATCGAAAAACCTTGATTAGCTAAATGACCAGCAAGATCTGCTGCCATATCTAAGCCGCCTCGAGAGGCATTACGGCTACCAACAATCGCAATACTCGGTAATAAAAGGGATTCTATCGAGCCTTTAATAAATAATACCTGCGGTGGATCTGATATTTGTGCAAGTAATGGAGGGTAAAGAGGATCAGAGAGGGTCACAATGTAGTGATTAGGTTGCGAATCGAGCCAAGTTAGGGCTTGCTCTACTTTATTAAAGTCGATATGGCATTTAGCCAACAGGCTTGCCGATAAAGGCAAGGCCTGTGGTTCAAACTCTAGACGTTGACGAATCTCTTCAACGTCCATTTGAGTTAACAATTGTTGAATCCGAGCAGGTCCTAGCCCAGATACTGCACAAACAACTAGCCAGTCGACCAGTTTATCTGAAATTATTCACCTTTAATCGTCAATGGATTTGGTTTTGTTAATTTATCACCCACTCGAACTGGATGGTCGTTAAACATAATCAGCCCTAAACTGGTTCTATCAAACACTTTAAAAACCATCAAATTACCATGAAAAACATCGGGCATTTTATATGCAGTATCTTCTGAAAATTTCGCCAACACTTTATCGTAAGATGAACGGTCAAGAGGGCGAACAGGATTACCATCATTATCAATAATAATGTTTTCGCCATCACGATACATTGAAAAAACATGCCCAGTCTCAACGCCGTCATTGGCACCACGGTCAATATAGACAACGTCTAACTTACCTGCTTCACGAAGATTACCAATAGTACCGATAATAGAAGTTGCAACACTTAACTCTGCCGCTTTAGGAATAAAATAAGCAGACATTAACGCTTCATCTTCTACAGGTGCAACATGAAAGCCACCTTTGGTTTCACGTAAACTGCTCAGTAATTCAACTTTTGATATATCGCCAGACTCGATAACACGTCCACTCGAAGTTAAAATAAGTTCTTGGCCTAATAATTCACCGCTATCTGGAGCAAAAAACTCACGTCCAGTTTGATAAATTGCCACTTTAAGACCTTGCTCAAGCTTCGCATTCACATATACAACGTCATTGACCACATGATGAATTGATGGACTTTCACCACTCATGACAATCGGCAGTCCCGGTAACCAAGTAGGATCGACCACTCTATTCTGTACTAAATAGGGCTTAATTAACGCAAGGTCAACAGGAGGAATTGGACCATCTTTCGATATCACACGTCCTTCTGGACTCTTTTTAATGTGCTGCTTAACAACCAAACGGGGCTGACCATCAATAAATACTAATGTCAGTCGATCACCAGGATAAATTAAATGTGGGTTAGCAATTTGTGGGTTGCCCCCCCACAATTTAGGCCAACGCCATGGGTCATTTAAAAAATAACCAGAAATATCCCACAGAGTATCGCCCTTTTTGACGATATACGTATCTGGGTGTCCAGCTTTCAAGGTTAATGTATCAGCATTGACCCAATAAGAATTTAGACATAAAAAAGCAAGTAAAAGTAGGCGTTTCATGGTGCAGTCCATGTTGTTTAGCTCTTTATTAGAGCTTTTTGCTGTTATTGATAGGCTGTAAGGATTAAAATTACCCTAATCGCAATGGCCAGTATAGCTAACTGGCTGAAATTTGACAGACTTGCTAAGAGTTTATATATGCCATTACTTAATGTTTTACGCTTTCCAGACGAACGTTTACGCACTATTGCTCAACCTGTAACGGATTTCGGTCCACAATTACAGACACAAATAGATAACATGCTCGAAACCATGTACCTAGAGAAAGGTATCGGTTTAGCTGCTACTCAAGTGGATTTTCATCAACAATTGATTGTGATGGATCTACAAGATGAGGTTGAACGGCCAACTATTTTTATTAATCCTCAAATAGTGGCTAGCAGTGGTGACTTGGCTAATGAAGAAGGTTGCCTATCGGTACCCGGTATTTATGCCAAAGTTGACCGTGCTGAATTTGTCACCTTAAAAGCGCTAGATCGTCACGGTAAAGAATTTATCGTTGAAGCAGATGAGTTGTTTGCTATTTGTATTCAACACGAGATGGATCACCTTAAAGGTAAGCTATTTGTCGATTATTTATCGCCTCTAAAACGTCAACGCATTAAAACTAAGCTTGAAAAAGAAGCTCGTTTAGATGCTAGAGAAGCATAGGAAAAAATTTGAAACCGTTAAAAATTATCTTTGCCGGTACTCCGGATTTCGCAGCTCGACACTTACAAGCACTCATCGACTCTGAACACGATGTGATTGCGACTTATACTCAACCAGATAGGCCTGCTGGTCGAGGTAAGAAACTCACCGCCAGCCCAGTAAAAGCTTTGGCTTTAGAGCATGCTATTCCGGTATTTCAGCCTGCATCATTACGTAATGAAGAGGCACAAGCGGAATTAGCAGCTCTTAATGCAGATATTATGATTGTTGTGGCTTACGGGTTGATTCTGCCAAAGGTAGTGCTTGATACCCCGCGTTTAGGTTGTATCAATGTGCACGGTTCAATTTTACCTCGCTGGCGTGGAGCCGCTCCAATACAGCGGGCTTTATGGGCAGGTGATACCGAAACAGGTGTCACCATTATGCAGATGGATATTGGCCTAGATACTGGCGACATGCTGCTCAAAACGCACTTACCGATAGAGGCTACGGATACCTCGGCTAGCCTTTATGAAAAGCTAGCAGAACAAGGGCCAAAAGCCTTAGTACAAGCACTGATTGGTTTAAGTGATGGTAGCCTCAAAGCACAAAAGCAAGATGAAACTCTGGCTAACTACGCTGAAAAATTGTCCAAAGAAGAAGCTCGTCTTGATTGGAATAAAAGCGCAAAACAGTTGTGGCAAGACATTCGCGCCTTCAATCCATGGCCAGTAAGTTATTTTGAACACCAACAAAGCGTGATTAAAGTGTGGCAAGCAGATTACAGCGCAGAACTCTGCTCGCAAGCGCCAGGAACCATTATTGCAGCGACCAAGCAAGGTATTGAAATTGCTACCGCAGACGGCAAGTTAATGATTAAAACCATGCAACTGCCCAACAAAAAGCCGCTTGATGTGGCCGACATTCTTAATGCTCGTGGTGATTGGTTTACCGCAGGTGTGTGTTTAAACCAAGAGGCTAACTAGCATGAATGTTCGCGCACTAGCAGCTAAAGCGATTTATGAAGTCCTTGAAAAAGGAATTTCGTTATCGGTGGCTCTACCCGATCAACAGCAACACTTACAAAATGGCAAAGACAAAGCCTTATTAGCTGAATTATGTTACGGCGTTATGCGTCAATTACCGCAACTAGACAAGTGTGTAAGTGACTGCTTAGCGAAACCGTTTAAAGGTAAACAGCGTATATTGCATCAACTGCTGATAGTAGGTTGTTACCAACTTTACTTTACCCGTATCCCAGCGCATGCGGCGATTTCAGAAACGGCAGAAGCTTGCAGACAATTACGTTTTGATGGCTTGGTGAAAGTGGTCAATGGCGTATTGCGTAATATTCAGCGTCAAGATAGCGAATTAAATACTGACTCAGACACGCTACGCTTTAATACTCCAGCTTGGTTTATTAAGCGTTTACAACAAGCGTATCCAGATAACTGGCAAGACATTATTGAGCAGAGCCACCAGCGTCCGCCAATGTGGCTACGTAATAATCAGCAATCACAGACATGTGATGCTTATTTAGCGGCACTAGCCCAACATGATATTTCAGCCCAAGCCGGTTCAAGCCCAAATGCTATATTGCTCGAAAGCGCAAAAGATGTCGCTGCATTACCCGACTTTATGGAAGGCGCAGCATCGGTCCAAGATGGTGCGGCACAATGGGCTGCAACCTTACTCGCACCAACAGCAGATGAACTTGTTTTAGACGCCTGCGCCGCGCCTGGTGGCAAAAGTTGCCATTTACTAGAGCTTGCTCCCACTATCAATTTAGTCGCTGTCGACTTTGATCAAAAACGCCTTGCTCGGGTACAACAAAATCTGGACAGGTTGCATTTAAAAGCGCAACTTATTCACGGCGATGCGGCAGATATTCCATCATGGTGGCAAGGACAACAATTTGATCGAATCTTGCTTGATGCACCTTGTTCTGCAACTGGGGTAATTCGCCGTCATCCAGACATAAAATGGTTACGTAAAAATAGCGATATTGAAGAGTTAGCCAACCTACAAAAACAGATATTGGATCATTGTTGGCAATGGCTTAAACCGGGTGGCACTTTATTATATGCAACCTGCTCTATTTTACCGCAGGAAAACAGCCAACAAGTTGAACAGTTTCTAGCACGGACAGCCGATGCGAGTTTAGTACCGATAGAGCAACAAGCTCATATCAGTGATATCGGTTGGCAAATTTTGCCAGGACAAGACAATATGGACGGCTTTTATTACGCGCGCCTAGTTAAAGCAATTTAAGGATGTACCTCAAGCCATGAAAATTATTATTTTAGGGGCTGGGCAAGTAGGCGGCACGTTAGCTGAAAACTTAGTCGGTGAAAATAACGACATCACACTCGTCGACAGTGATCGCGCTCGGCTAAGGCTATTACAAGACAAGTTTGACCTACGTGTTGTTGTCGGTCATGGCGCTCATCCGAGTGTATTAAAAGAAGCTGGTGCAGAAGATGCTGACATGCTCATTGCGGTAACCAATAGCGATGAATGTAACATGGCAGCTTGTCAAATTGCTTACAGCTTATTTGGTACACCAACTAAAATTGCTCGTATTCGCTCAGAAGCTTATTTAGAACTTCAAGATAAACTGTTTATCAATAGTGAAATTAAAAGCGGTGACGCTAAGCCACGTGGCGGTTTTATTATTGATGAGCTGATTGCACCTGAGCAGTTAGTGACCGCTTACATACAAAGATTAGTAGAATACCCAGGTGCACTGCAAGTACTTGAATTTGCTAAAGGTAAGCTAAGTCTTGTTGCGGTTAAAGCTTATTATGGCGGCCCATTAGTGGGTAACGCATTAGCCACATTACGTGAGCACATGCCCAATATTGATACCCGCGTTGCCGCTATTTTTAGGCAAGGCCGGCCTATCATGCCGCGCGGCACGACCATTATTGAAGCCGATGATGAGGTATTTTTCGTCGCCGATAGTCGTCATATTCGTGCAGTAATGAGTGAGATGCAAAAACTGGATAATTCGTACCGCAATATCATGATTGCGGGTGGCGGTAATATTGGTTTTGGTCTTGCGCAAAAGTTGCAACGTACTCATTCGGTTAAGTTAATTGAACACCGTCAAGAACGCGCGGAGTTACTTTCAGAAAAACTGGAAAAAACCACCGTGTTTTGTGGCGATGCTTCAGACCAAGAATTACTGTTGGAAGAAAATATCGATCAAACCGATGTGTTTATCGCTGTCACCAATGATGACGAAGCCAATATTATGTCTGCCCTACTTGCTAAACGCATGGGGGCGAAAAAGGTCATGGTACTTATTCAACGTGAAGCCTATGTTGATATTGTGCAAGAAGCTAACATTGATATAGCCATATCTCCTCAGCAAGCCACCATTTCAGCGTTACTGACTCATATTCGCCAAGGTGATATATGTAATGTTTACTCATTACGCCGTGGTGCAGCAGAAGCCATTGAAGCGATTGCCCATGGAGACTCAAGCACGTCAAAAGTTGTCGGCAAACAGATTGGCAACATCAAACTACCGCCAGGCACAACTATTGGTGCCATTGTACGTAATGATGAAGTGTTAATGGGCCATGACAAAACGGTAATCGAACAGGGTGACCATGTTATTTTATTCTTAGTGAATAAGAAGTTCATCGGTGACGTAGAGAAACTGTTTCAACCAAGTGCTTTTTTCTTTTAAGTTCTTATGTTTAACGTCAAACAAATCATTTTCATCCTCGGTATTTTTCTCTCAATACTGACAGGATTTATGTTAGTTCCAATGGCTTTCGCACTATTTTATGGCGAAGAAACCATCGGTGACTTTATGATGTCCGGTTTATTTACCGGCTTTATTGCTATTTTGTGCATTCAAAATGGTCGCAACCATCATTTTAGTCTTAACATTCGCGATATGTTTATGTTGACCAGTATCACTTGGTTTGTCGTGAGCTTATTCGCCGCACTGCCCTTCACGCTTTATCACGGTATTAATTATACTGACGCTTTTTTTGAAACGATGTCAGGCATAACCACTACCGGTTCAACAGTATTATCCGGTTTAGACAGTATGGACCATAGTATCTTAGTCTGGCGTTCATTATTGCAATGGCTTGGCGGCATTGGTTTCATTGTAATGGCCGTGGCAATCCTGCCGTTTTTGAACGTGGGGGGAATGCGCTTATTTAGAACTGAATCATCAGACTGGAGCGACAAAACGATTCCTCGCACCCAGCACATGGCCAAACATTTATTTCTGATCTATGTCGCCTTAACACTACTGTGCACATTGTCCTATCACCTTGCTGGCATGCATTGGTTTGAAGCTATCAACCATGCCATGACCACATTATCAACAGGTGGATATTCCACTTCAGACAGCTCAATGGCGGCCTTTTCACACGAGGCACATTGGGTTGGTATTGTGTTTATGTTAGCGGGTGGATTACCGTTACTAATGTTTGTTCAAACCATACAACAACGCAGCTTACGCTTATGGAATGATCAACAAGTGATAGGCTTTTTACGCTTTGTGTTACTGGTGTCATTCTCATTAGCCTTTTGGCTGTGGCAACATCAGCAAATAGACTTTTTAGATGCATTAAGACTTGCTAGCTTCAATGTTATTTCGGTCATCACGACAACCGGTTACGGACTAACCGATTATCAATCGTGGGGATCTGTTGCCAGTGTCGTATTTCTGTTTTTAATGTTTATAGGCAGTTGTTCAGGCTCAACATCTGGTGGCATAAAAATATTTCGTTTTCAAATAGCATTCTCAATTATGCGTCAGCAGATTAAACAGCAATTCCATCCCAATGGCGTGTTTAAAGACAAATACAATGGCCACCGCATTCAAGATGACATTGTTCGTTCAATAATGGCTTTTTTTATGCTGATGATAGTGGTGATATTATTACTGTCGCTCACACTCGTACTGACCGGATTAGATCCAATGACTAGCTTTACCGGAGCAATAACAGCAGTGGCAAACGTAGGGCCAGGCCTAGGTCCGATTATTGGTCCTGCTGGAAACTTTTCCTCGCTTCCCGACGTCGCTAAGTGGGCATTGGCAATGGGAATGCTATTAGGGCGCTTAGAAATACTGACTGTTGCAGTGTTGTTTCATCCTAAATTTTGGCGTTTTTAATATAGGTTGGATTATCGTCTTAAGATGCGGCTGGGTGGATGGTTAACCTGTCACTGATGAGCCTTAGTTAACCATCTGTTGGGTATAATCACTACGCAGGTACGACTGTCGCTAACTTGGCAATATGATCAGCATAAACCTTCACATCATTCCAATCGGTATAATCAATAATGGCTGTTGGATCGGTGGGGCCATCGGTCATTTTCATGATAAGGCGAATCATCAAGCTGTCATACCAAGGCCAAGAAGGATAATCGACTTTACCGGCAATAATTTTCACATCTTGCGGTTGCCACTCAGATAAAGTTAAAAACTTCTGTAGATATTTATTATTTTCCGGAATGCGTTTTTCAGGATTACGAGCCACAACATTGACGCAAAAAAAACTATTTGGTAGTTGCGATAAATGCTGCTGATTTTCACGCACAAACTCAAACACCGATTTATGATACGAGCCATATAATACACAAGCCCCTAACGCAACAGCTTGGTATTTGGACCATTCAATTGGTGCTTTATCTTGAAGATTAACAACATCACAATGATCGCCTTTAGATTGAATTTGTTCTGCTATTGCTCGGCTAATATGTGCCGTATGGCCACCTCGGGAATAATATAACACTAAAATATTGGCCATTTTTCAATTCTCATTATTGGATTATTTGCCTCAGTTTGGCAAAAAAAGCCTTTTTAAACCTCTGCAATGATCACAAATTAGAAATAGCTCATATATTTAATAGTTAAAATTGAGATCTCCATGATGCAGAAGTATGATAATGAACAAAATACAGAAAACCCAAACCAGATCGTAATTTAAGGTTATATAAGGACACTCATGAAGCAAGATATCGATGTTGCAACCATGCTTAATAATGCAGAAACGGCAGCACAATGGCTAAAAGCCATTGCGAATCCTTACCGCTTAATGATTTTATGTTTATTGTTAGAACAAGAATTAAGTGTCACTGAATTAAATGAGACCGTGCCACTGAGCCAATCAGCTTTGTCACAGCATTTAGCGGTACTGCGTACCCAAGATTTGGTCAACACTCGTAAGAGCTCACAAGTTGTTTACTACACGCTTAAAAATGAGCAAGTCACCGAAGTGATCTCGATACTACATCGACGCTATTGTGCCTAACAACTGTTTGACTGAACAACTACTGTGACTAAGATTTAAACAACTTAGATACTTAAGTCACATAGAGTAAACGGCGTTTTCAATAAGGCATATTGGGCACGCTATTGTGTATGAATTATTTTTGCGCTGCTATTTGTTTAGCGTAGTCATCTACTTTGCCCCAGTCAGTAAACTCAAACGTACCCTGAGTATCTGTCGGTCCCTTGGTCATCCACATGATAAATCGGATCATAAACTTATCGAAAAATCGGTAACGAGGGTAGTCAATTTTACCGGCAAAAACACCTAATAACTGAGGTTTCCAGGCTGATAAATTTGAAAACTTCTGCATATATGGATTAGTTTCAGGGGTGTTTTTTTCAGGCTTTCTTGCCACAACGTTTACGCTAAAAAAACTATTGTGCTTAGTGTCTAGTAGTACTTTGTGTTGCTCAACAAACTTGAATAATTCTGGTCGATGTTTGCCGTATCGAATACTGGCACCAATAACCACTTTATCAACACTAGCTAAATCATCAGCCTGAGCTTCAGCGAGATTAACCACACTAACTTGCTCACCCTGCTCAACTAATATTTGCTTAATTTTCTGACAAATTGCCAGTGTTTGCCCATCGACCGTTGAATATAAAATTACAGTATTTAACATTAATTCTTCCAAAATGTGGGGGTAAATAGCACCAATAAGGTGAACACTTCTAATCGGCCAAATAGCATTGCCATCACCAGTACCCACTTAGCACCGTCTGAAATACTGGAATAATTTGATGCTACATCACCCAAACCAGGGCCTAAGTTATTTAAACTGGCTGCCGTTGCACTAAATGCAGTAATGGCGTCCATATCCATTGCCATTAAAATCACCATACACACCACAAACACTAAAGCATAAGCAGAGAAGAATCCCCATACCGCATCAATAATTCTATCGGGTAAGGCCGTCGAGCCAATTCTAATGGAATACATAGCTTTAGGATGAACAAGTCGCTTCAGCTCACGCGACCCTTGTAGCACCAATAGAATTAAACGAATCACCTTCATGCCGCCGCCAGTCGAGCCAGCACAACCACCAATAAAGCTTGAGAATATTAATAGAATAGGTAAAAACAACGGCCAGGAATGGAAGCTTTCAGTGCCAAAACCCGCCGTTGTTGAAATCGAGACTACTTGAAAGAAGGCGTAATCGAGTGTTTTCTCTGGGGAGTCGTAAATTCCAGACTGATACAAGGTAGCAAAACAAATTGCGGTCAATACCAGCTGCACCGCAATAAGCACCTTAAATTCTGCATCTTTTAAATATACTTTGACGTTAATGCCACGGCGAGTAAATGCGGCAAAGTGTAAGCTAAAATTGACTGCCGCAATCAACAAGAAAAACGCACAAATCACGTTAATCAACGGGCTTTGAAAGTAACCAATACTGGCATCATGAGTCGAAAAACCACCAATAGCAATAGTCGAAAATGAATGGCAAATAGCATCAAATGCATCCATACCGGCAAAGTAAAATGCCAATGCACAAGCGGTAGTAAGCAAGAAGTAAATATACCATAAGGCTTTGGCTGTTTCGGCTATACGGGGAGTAACCTTAGTGTCTTTAACCGGACCTGGCACTTCAGCTTTATACAGCTGCATACCACCAATACCCAACAGAGGTAAAATGGCCACAGCGAGTACGATGATACCCATGCCGCCCATCCACTGCAGTAAATGGCGATAGAACAATATTGACTTAGGCAAGTCATCTAGCCCAACAATCACGGTCGCTCCCGTGGTCGTTAAGGCCGAAAACGATTCAAAAAAACTGTCGGTCCAGCTTAAATCGGGGTTATTAGAAAAAATAAACGGCAGTGCCCCTATCGATCCAAGCACAGTCCAGAACAACACTACAATCAAGAATCCTTCTCGGGTGCGTAAATCGCCTTTTTGATGGCGGTTGGGATACCATAATAAAAAGCCCAGAAAAATACTGACAAAAAAGGCCTGAATAAATGCAGTACCACCACCATCTTTATATAAGATAGCCACTAATGCTGACGGCAGCATGGTGATTGAAAATAATCCCATCAGCAAACCGGTGATTCTAATAATTGTTTTATATTGCATTAAGGGTTCTGTTTAAGTTGTGCTGCGTCGAATTTAACAATTGAGTGACATTTTGGCATAAGTTCGTCATAGCTCAAACTGTAAACTTTACTTGAAGCTGGCCCTGCGTCTGGGTAGCTAATGCTTGATTAAAAGCCTGATGGTGCGATTTAGCCAGTTCAAAATGTATTTCTACTTTGTCGGTAAACTCTTTATCCATTACCACGCCATCATATTGAGCAACCAAATACTCAACATCGGTTAGTTGAGCATAATGGCATACCAAGCGTGCAGGATACCTTAGATGCTTAACCTGAGTCTGTATTTGCGTTAATCCTTGCTTTATACCTGAGGTATAAGCACGTACTAAACCGCCCACACCCAACTTAGTACCACCAAAATAACGCACAACAATAACCCCTAGCTCACCAATTTTTGCGCCTTGTAAGCATGCGAGCATGGGTTTGCCAGCACTACCTGACGGTTCGCCATCATCGCTAGCGCCCATATCAATGGTATTTTCTGGGCTGCCAGCTACAAATGCGTAGCAGTAATGGTTGGCCCCAGGATATTGCTGCTTTATGTCAGTAAGCGCTAACTTCATATCATTAGGATGTGGGCAGTGAAATAACAAAGAGATAAAGCGGCTATGCTTTATCTCTTCTTCTATCAATACGTTAGTTTGTGGTATTAAATATGACTCAATCAACTAGACCAAACTCTCTGGTCATATTTTCTACTCGGTCTTGATGCACAATGACGTTATCTTCAATGCGAATCCCACCAAATGGACGCATCTCATCAACCGTAGTCCAATTAATAGCTTGCTTAGCGGTAGCAGATAACTGATTAAGTAAGGTATCGATAATATAAAGGCCTGGCTCAATAGTCAGTACCTGATTAGCGGCTAATACTCTTGTACAGCGTAAAAAAGGATGCGCCTCAGGTGCAGCAATATGGGTTCCGCGCTCATCGTGGGAATAACCGCCCATATCATGAACTTGTAACCCCAACATATGCCCTAACCCATGCGGGAAAAAGGCACTCGTTACGCCTTGGGCAACTAACTGTTCAGCAGTGCCATTAGCCAAGCCAAAATCAATCAGTAACTGACCTATATGATGGTGTGTCGCGATGTGCAGGTCGACGTACTTAACCCCTGGCTTCATCTGCTCAATAATGGCTAATTGCACTTTATCCAATGCGACGATTAATTCGTAAAAACGATTTTTCTCGAATGAGTAAGTACGGGTAATATCTGCGGCATAGCCATGATAACTGGCCCCAGCATCAATCAAAAAAGATAAACGCTGCGCAGGCTTAACATGTTCTAAAGCGGTGTAATGTAAAATAGCGGCATTTTGATTTAATGCCACGATATTGCCGTAAGGCACTTCATTTTCGCCTTGGCCAATTTCGAGCAAATAACGTTGCTGAATTTCAAACTCACTGGCACCATCATAAAATGCATTTTTGGCAGCCAAATGCCCTTTTACCGCAATTTGGTTCGCTCGGCGCATGCACTCAAGTTCATACTGAGTTTTGTCAGCACGATGATAATGTAGATAGTTCATTACTGCATCAGGGTTACGAGCCGAAAAACCCAATATATCAGCCACATCTAAGTGTTCACCAATATACGCCCACGAGGCTAAATCTTTAGGTAAAAAGTCAGCAATTCGATCTGGCTTGGTCAGTAATTGAATATCAAAATGCTCAGTCCAGAAGGCTTGCTGTACATCATTCACTTTATGCCAAAAATCAACTGGGCGATAAAACACTAAAGTAGGCTTATCTTGGCCATTAGCGATAACCCAACAATTTGGCGTATCTAAAATAGGTAACCAAGCTTTAAATTGCGGGTTCACTTTAAAGGGATAATTCAGATCATCTAAAAACTGTCGATGAGGTTGTCCAGAGTGAATCACTAAACCCGAAAGATTTTCACGCTGACAAATTTCGCCTACTCGGCGATTTAATTCCGCCATGTGCGCATGATACAGATGTGCTAACTGATCCATTGACTATCCCTTTGCATGAGTTTTAACCCAATAAGTCTATCACAAACAGAAAAAGACCTCGCTAGATGATAAAAAATTAAACGGCCGTTTAAATTGGGTGTTGTAATTTATCTCATTTCATCGCACACTGAGAATTAGCTGGTCAATAGATGGCCGAAACTGCTGTGATTCAAGCTTGATAACTGCACAGTAAATAAGATGTGGAAGTCGCTTTTAAGCAATAAGGAAGCAAGCAATGATCTACCAAAGCCCTACCATTCAGGTTGAGTTACTTGAAGATAATATTGCCAAACTGTGTTTTAACGCACAAGGTTCGGTAAATAAGTTCGACAGAGAAACAATAGCCTCTCTAGATGCCGCCCTAGACAGCATCAAACAAAATACCAATATTAAAGCCTTGCTGCTTACATCAGCAAAAAGCACCTTTATTGTTGGCGCAGACATTACCGAATTCTTAACGCTATTTCAGCAAGACGATGCCACGTTGCTAGCTTGGGTTGAACAAGCCAACGCAGTATTCAATAAGCTAGAAGACTTGCCGTTTCCGACAGCGTCAGCAATTAACGGTTTTGCGTTAGGCGGTGGTTGCGAAACCATTTTAGCGACTGATTTACGCGTTGCTGATACCAATGCTCGCATCGGTTTACCAGAAACCAAATTAGGTCTTATTCCTGGTTTTGGTGGCACAGTGCGTTTACCTCGAGTAATCGGTGCAGATAATGCACTTGAGTGGATCACCACCGCTAAAGACCAACGTCCAGAAGATGCTTTAAAAGTAGGCGCTATTGATGCCGTTGTCGCACCAGAAAACCTAGAAGCTGCTGCGATTCAAATGTTGCATGATGCCCTTAATGGTAGCCTTGATTGGCAAGCTCGTCGCACCAAAAAGCAATCACCATTACAGTTACCAAAACTTGAAGCCATGATGTCTTTTGCTACCGCAAAAGGAATGGTGTTTTCTGTTGCAGGCAAGCATTATCCAGCGCCAATGGCCGCTGTGAATGTTGTTGAACAAGCTGCAGGTTTGGACCGTGATGGCGCATTAAAAATAGAAGCGCTGGCGTTCATTAAGCTAGCTAAAACAGATGTAGCCCAAGCGCTAATTGGTATTTTCTTAAATGACCAGTTCGTTAAAGGTAAAGCAAAGAAAGCCGGTAAACTCGCTAAAGATGTTAACCAAGCAGCGGTATTGGGTGCAGGTATTATGGGCGGCGGTATTGCTTACCAAAGCGCCAGCAAAGGCACACCAATTGTGATGAAAGACATCGCTCAGCCAGCATTAGAGCTAGGCTTGAACGAAGCAGCTAAAATTCTGACAACACAAGTTGCTCGTGGTCGTTCTACGCCAGAGAAAATGGCTAAAGTATTAAACAACATCACGCCTTCACTAGATTATGCCGCTATCAAAAATAGCGATATCGTTGTAGAAGCGGTTGTTGAACATCCAAAAGTTAAGGCTACTGTACTAGCAGAAGTTGAAGGTTATGTATCAGAAGATGCCATTATTGCATCAAATACCTCGACTATCTCAATCAACTTACTGGCTAAAAGCCTTAAGAAACCTGAACGTTTCTGCGGTATGCACTTCTTTAACCCTGTGCACAAAATGCCATTAGTTGAAATTATCCGTGGTGAGCACAGCTCTGAAGAAACCATCGCAACGGTAGTGGCTTACGCCAGCAAAATGGGTAAAACCCCAATCGTAGTCAATGATTGCCCAGGCTTCTTTGTTAACCGCGTATTGTTCCCATACTTTGCAGGCTTCAGTGGTCTACTTGCTGAAGGTGCTGACTTTGCTGCCGTTGATAAAGTCATGGAAAAACAGTTCGGTTGGCCAATGGGCCCAGCTTACTTACTTGACGTAGTCGGTTTAGATACTGGTCACCACGCCCAAGCAGTTATGGCTGAAGGCTTCCCAGATCGCATGGGTAAAAATGGCAAAGACGCTATCGACATTATGTTTGAAAACAAACGTCTAGGTCAGAAAAACACTAAAGGTTTCTATGCCTATTCTGTTGACCGTCGTGGTAAGCCGAAGAAAGACATTGATCCAACAAGCTATGAATTATTAAGCGCTGAGTTCGGTGAATTAAAGGCATTTGAGTCTGATGACATCATCGCTCGCTGTATGATCCCGATGATCATCGAAACGGTTCGTTGTTTAGAAGAAGGCATTATTGCATCACCTGCTGAAGGCGATATGGGTCTAGTTTACGGTATTGGTTTCCCTCCATTCCGTGGCGGTGTATTCCGTTACTTAGACACCATGGGCGTAGCAAACTTTGTTGCCCTAGCAGACAAATACGCACATCTTGGTGGCTTATATCAAGTCACTGATGCAATGCGTGAACTTGCAGCCAACAACGGTAGTTACTACCAAGCCTAATTAGTGGGAAAGGAATTAAATCATGAAACAAGCTGTTATCGTAGACTGCATTCGCACCCCAATGGGCCGTTCTAAGGCTGGGGTATTTAGAAATGTACGTGCAGAAACATTGTCTGCAGAACTAATGAAAGCACTAATGGTGCGTAATCCACAATTAGACCCTAACGACATAGAAGATGTTATTTGGGGTTGTGTGCAGCAAACTCTAGAGCAAGGCTTTAACATTGCCCGTAATGCATCATTGTTAGCTGGTATTCCTAAAACGGCTGGCGCAGTAACGGTAAACCGTTTATGTGGTTCGTCAATGGACGCCCTTCATCAAGCAGCTCGCGCCATTATGACTGGCCAAGGTGATACCTTCATTATCGGTGGTGTTGAGCACATGGGTCATGTACCAATGAACCACGGTGTTGATTTTCACCCAGGCCTTGCAAACCGCGTAGCAAAAGCATCTGGCATGATGGGCTTAACCGCTGAAATGTTAGGTAAAATGCACGGTATCACTCGTGAGCAACAAGATGCGTTTGCTGTACGTTCTCACCAACGTGCCCATGCTGCAACAATCGAAGGTCGCTTTGCTAAAGAAATTTGGGGCATTGAAGGCCACGATGCCAACGGCGCACTAATTAAAGTGATGACCGACGAAGTCATTCGTCCAGAAACGACACTAGAGTCACTTGCGGGTTTACGCCCAGCATTCGACCCAGTTAACGGCACGGTGACTGCAGGTACATCATCTGCATTATCTGACGGTGCTTCTGCAATGTTAGTGATGGAAGAATCTAAAGCACGTGCTTTAGGCTTAACTATCCGAGCACGTATTCGTTCAATGGCTGTTGCCGGTTGTGATGCTGCAATTATGGGCTATGGTCCAGTACCTGCCACCAAAAAAGCATTAGCACGCGCGGGCTTGTCGGTTGCCGATTTAGACCTTATCGAATTAAACGAAGCGTTTGCTGCACAGTCATTACCTTGTGTTAAAGATCTTGGCTTGCAAGATGTTGTCGATGAAAAAATTAACCTGAACGGTGGCGCAATTGCATTGGGCCACCCACTAGGTTGTTCTGGCGCACGTATCTCGACAACACTGATCAACTTGATGGAAGAAAAAGATGCAACGCTTGGTCTTGCCACTATGTGTATCGGTTTAGGTCAAGGTATCGCAACTGTATTCGAACGCGTTTAATCGTTCTCATACCAAGCTGATACTTTTCAGTTGTATGACGTGAGTTGTAAAAACGAGCCAAATTGGCTCGTTTTTTTTATTTTAAAATTCTTCTACTTTGGCTAATGTTCCACGTGAAACATGTTTTATGAAAATTAAAAAATAATAATAAAACTCAATATAACTTTAAAACCAAGCAAACTTGGCAAGCTTTAATGACAAGAGTAACATTAGCGCTAATTCGATAGATAAAAATAGACAGCATTTCATGAACGATATTTATACCCAAGCACAACACCAACTCGATGCTCTCGGTCTTCGATGCCCCGAGCCAGTGATGATGATTCGAAAAACAGTACGAAAAATGGCAGAAGGTGAAACCTTATTAGTCATTGCAGATGATCCTGCCACCACTCGTGATATTCCGAGTTTTTGTGAATTTATGGATCACACGTTAATTGCCAGTGATACCAGCAAAACGCCATACCAATATTTACTCAAAAAAGGACTTTAACTAATGACCATCACATTGGAAGCTATCGCATATAAAACAGCGAAGCGCGGCATAATGAAGCCAGCCTTTTGTGCCAATGTGACCTTAGAACGAGGTGTCGAAAATGATATTTTTGGCAGACCAGGAAAACGTCAAGTTACTGTAATGTCAAAACAGCAGTGGCAAACAGTCTGCCAACAAATTAATGCCGATTTAGACTGGTTAACTCGAAGAGCGAATTTATTGATCAGTGGCTATGAATTTAGCGCTGCAGATGTTGGCAAAATAATCTCGATCGGCGCTGAACTTAAATTACAAATTACAGGCGAAACTGATCCGTGTAAAAAAATGGAAATGGCTCACACAGGACTGGAACAAGCATTAACACCAGACTGGCGTGGTGGTGTTACCTGCCGCGTAATTCAAGCTGGGTTAATACAACCAGATGACTCGGTAAACATAGATTAGTAAAACCGATAAATCATTTTCGTTTAAGCCTTTCATATTAAAATCTATCACTATAGCACTCGTTGTTTGTTAATTAATAACAAACAAACGTGTTAATGTCTGTCATTAATTGATACAGATTTGTTGTACACCTTATCGGTAATTTATGCGATAAAGGATCCATTCAAACCGACAAACGCAGTAAAGCCAAATACTCTTCAGGTCATCTAATCATGCCAAATGATATGAACTAAATGAGTATAGGCTTGATTAAATCCACTGAAAATAAAAACGACAACGGATAATCTACTCTATGTTGACTCAAAAACTCACCCCACTTTACACCGCAATAGCACTGACCCTTGGTATTTCTGGTTTTGCTTATGCCGAAGATGACAAAGTAAAATGGCATGTAAATGCTCCTGAAAATGCGCCATTAAGTAAAATAGATATCAATGTTACCGAAGGAACATGGATGAACGTCAATGTATCACCTGATGGTGAACACATTGTATTTGATTTATTAGGTGATATTTATCAAATACCGATAGCAGGAGGAGAAGCTAAACCACTGGCACAAGGTATCGCTTGGCAAATGCAGCCAGTATATAGCCCAGACGGTAAGTATATAGCTTTCACCTCTGATGAAGATGGTGGCGACAATATCTGGATAATGAATGCCGATGGTACCAATCCACATGCAATAACGACAGAAACGTTTCGCTTACTCAACAGCCCGGCTTGGAGTCCTGACTCACAGTATTTAGTGGCAAGAAAACACTTCACTGGTACTCGCAGTTTAGGTGCTGGGGAAGTGTGGATGTTTCACGTTGCTGGTGGCGAAGGCGTTAAACTCACTGAACGCCCTAATGAACAAAAAGATTTGGGTGAACCAGCCTACTCGCCAGATGGACGCTATATCTACTTTAGCCAAGATTCGACCCCAGGCAAGACCTTTCATTATTCAAAAGATTCTGTGAAAGGCATTTATAAGATTAAGCGTTATGACACCCAAACAGGCGATATTGAAGTATTGATTGAGGGCACCGGTGGTGCAATTAGACCGACACCGAATCCTGATGGCAAAACCCTTGCCTACATCAAACGCGATGGATTCCAGTCGACCTTATATACCCTAGACTTAAAGTCTGGTGAAGAAACCAAGCTGTATGACAAACTCGATCGTGACATGCAAGAAACATGGGCTATTCACGGTGTTTATCCAACAATGTCGTGGACCAAAGACAACAAGCACATCGTATTTTGGGCTAAAGGTAAAATCAATAAACTTGATGTCGACAGTAAACAAGTAACAGACATTCAATTCAGTGTTAGCACTCAAAGAGATATTCAGCCATCGGTCCGCTTTACTCAAAACTTAGATAAAGATGAATTTGATGTAAAAATGCTGCGTATGGCACAAGTATCACCAGATGGCGAAAAAGTGGTATTTGAAGCCTTAGGTAAAATTTGGGTTCGTGATATTAAAGAAGGAAAACATAAACGATTAACCCGTTTAGATGATGACATCAATGAGCTATTCCCACAGTGGTCACGAGATGGTAAAGATATCGTGTTCACTACATGGAATGATCAACAGCAAGGCACCGTCAGTGTGGTTAGCGCCAGAGGTGGTAAAGCCAAGGTGTTAACCAACGAGCCTGGCAAATATGTAGAGCCAACTTTTTCGCCTGATGGCGAATATATTGTTTATCGAAAAGCTCGCGGTGGATACATGACACCACGAACTTGGTCACAAGAACCGGGTTTATATAAAGTCGATATCAAAGGAAAGCAAAGCACTAAACTAACGGCCAGTGGCCATCAGCCACAATTCGGTGACGACTCAGACCGAGTTTACTTTATGGATTCAGGTGAGACACCAGAGTTTGCATCAATCGGCATGAACGGTTTTGAAAAACGAACCCATTACACTAGCGACCACGCTACCGAGTTTCGTTTATCACCAAACGGTGAGCACCTAGCTTTTGCAGAGCGCTTTAGAGTGTATGTCACTCCTTTTGCGAAACACGGCGAAACCATTGCTATTGGACCTAAAGCAAGCAACTTACCCATTACCCAACTAAGTGCTCGTGCCGGCGAAAGCATTAGCTGGAACGGTAAAAATAACCAACTGTATTGGACATTGGGCCCTGATTTGTACCAAGCAGATGTCGACACTCAATATACAAAATCTGAAACCAACGTTGATCCTAAAATAACCTCTATTGGCTTTAAAGATAAGGCCGATGTTCCACGTGGAACAGTTGTGTTTACTGGCGGTAAAGTGCTCACTATGGAGAATGATCAGGTTATTGATAATGGCGTTGTTATCGTTAAAGACAATAAAATTGTCACTGTCGGTGATGCCAATACGATTATTCCTAAAAATGCTCAAGTCATCGATATTAGCGGTAAAACCATTATGCCTGGCATATTTGATGCCCATGCACATGGCGGCCAAGCAGATGATGAAATTATTCCACAGCAAAACTGGGCCTTATATTCTGGCTTATCACTTGGGGTAACATCTATTCATGATCCATCGAATGACACAACTGAAATTTTTGCTGCTTCTGAACAACAAAAAGCAGGCAATATTGTTGGACCACGTATTTTTTCAACGGGGACGATTTTATACGGCGCCAACTTACCAGGTTATACATCGCATGTAGATTCACTTGATGACGCAAAGTTCCATTTAGAGCGTCTTAAAAAAGTCGGTGCGTTTAGTGTTAAGAGTTACAACCAGCCACGTCGAGATCAACGACAACAGATAATTGCTGCTGCACGAGAACTCGAAATGATGGTAGTCCCTGAAGGTGGCAGTTTGCTGCAGCACAATTTATCGATGATAGCGGATGGTCACACCACGGTAGAACATTCGTTGCCAGCGGCTTCTATTTATAATGACATCAAACAATTTTGGAGCCAAACTGATGTTCACTACACACCAACCTTAGTTGTCGCTTATGGTGGTATTTCTGGCGAGCATTACTGGTATGACAAAACTGACGTTTGGGCTCACCCTCGTCTAAGCATGTATGTCCCGCATGATATTCTTGATGCCCGTTCAATGCGCCGCACTACCGCGCCAGACGAACATTACAACCATTTTAATGTTGCCCGCGTAGCAAATGAGTTAAACAACATTGGCGTTAAACCCAATATTGGTGCTCACGGTCAACGAGAAGGATTGGCTGCACATTGGGAGATGTGGATGTTTGCTCAAGGCGGTATGAGTAATATGGAAGTATTAAAAACAGCGACTATTAACCCTGCCGTCACCTTCGGTATGGATCATCAACTGGGTTCTATTAAAGTGGGTAAATTAGCGGACTTAATAGTGATTGATGGCGATCCATTAGCTGATATAAGAACGACTGATAAAGTCACTTACACCATGGTCAATGGTAAGTTATTTAATTCAGAAACCATGAATCAGCTAAATGGTGATAAACATAAACGTAAGCCATTTTTCTTTGAAAAAATCTAACAATTAAGTAAGACAATAAAAAGGGTGTTCCACGTGGAACACCCTTTTTATACTTTTAATAAAATCAATACTGACCGTGACAATGACAATCTGTCGTATGATCGTTTACCATTCCAACCGCTTGCATAAAAGCATAACAAATTGTTGGGCCAACAAAATTAAAACCAAGCTTTTTTAATGCCTTAGACATAGCTTCAGATTCTGCCGTTTGTGCAGGAACTTGGCTTGATGAACTGAAGTTGTTTGCTCTCGGTTCACCACCAACAAATCCCCATAAAAACTTAGAGAAATCATCACCCTGCTCAACAAAGGCTAAATAAGCTTTAGCATTTCTGATGATCGAGTTTATTTTAAGACGATTGCGTACAATACCCGGTTCTAGCATTAACGCTTCCACTTTAGCTTGATCGTACTGTGCAATAATACTCGGCTCAAAATTAGCAAACAGTTGCTGGTAGTTTTGTTGCTTTTTAAGAATCGTAATCCAAGATAATCCAGCTTGTTGACCATCAAGACACAACTTAGCAAAAAGCTGTTTGGCATCGAACTCTGGACGTCCCCATACTGTATCGTGGTAATGCTGATATAAAGGGTCTTCACTTACCCAGCCACATCGGTTAACTTGCATGGTATGGTTCCATTAACGTTTTTATTAGTACGTTAAAAAATAACCTACATCTGCCTTGCTCTACAAGGTATAATCATTAACATTTTCTATTAATAGCCTGACAGTAGTAGACATGACGACGAAACACGACGTAAAGACATTTCAGGGTTTCATCCTAACCCTTCAGGAATATTGGGCGCAGCAAGGTTGCGCAATTGTTCAACCTCTAGATATGGAAGTTGGCGCTGGTACTTTCCACCCGCAGACGTTCTTACGTTCATTAGGCCCTGAGCCAATGAGCAGTGCATACGTGCAACCGTCTCGCCGTCCTACTGATGGACGTTATGGTGAAAACCCAAACCGCCTGCAACATTACTACCAATTTCAAGTAGTGCTAAAGCCATCTCCAGATAACATTCAAGAGCTTTACTTAGGCTCACTTGAAGCGCTTGGCATCGACACCAAAGTACATGACATTCGTTTTGTTGAAGACAACTGGGAGTCGCCAACATTAGGTGCTTGGGGTTTAGGCTGGGAAATTTGGCTTAATGGTATGGAAGTCACTCAGTTCACCTACTTCCAACAAGTTGGCGGAATTGAATGTAGCCCTGTTACAGGTGAAATCACTTACGGGCTTGAGCGTTTAGCCATGTACATTCAAGAAGTTGATAGCGTATATGATCTTGTTTGGACTGACGGACCACTTGGTCGTGTCACTTATGGTGACATTTTCCATCAGAACGAAGTAGAACAGTCTACCTATAACTTCGAACATGCCGATGTCGATTTTATGTTCACCCTATTCGATCAATGTGAAAAAATGTGCATGCACTTACTATCACTAGAAAAGCCATTACCACTACCTGCTTACGAGCAAGTAATGAAAGCATCACACGCTTTTAACTTACTTGATGCTCGCCATGCTATATCAGTCACTGAACGTCAGCGTTATATCCTTCGCGTTCGAACTATGGCAAAAGGTGTTGCAGAATCTTATTATCAAGCACGTGAAGCTCTTGGCTTCCCAATGTGTAAGTAGAGGTAACGAATGAATTTTGAAAACTTACTCATTGAAGTTGGTACCGAAGAATTACCACCAAAAGCGCTGCGCACGTTAGCTGAATCATTTTTAACGAGCTTTACAGATGAATTAACTAAAGCTGATTTACCTTATGAATCTGCAGTTTGGTATGCCGCCCCTCGCCGCTTAGCGATTAATGTGTTGGGTCTAGCATTAGCACAAGCTGATAAAGTCGTTGAAAAACGCGGCCCCGCGGTTAGCTCAGCATTTGATGCTGACGGTAACCCAACTAAAGCAGCACAAGGCTGGGCTCGTGGTAACGGTATTACGGTTGAGCAAGCAGAGCGATTAGTCACCGATAAAGGTGAATGGTTAGTCCATCAAGCTAAAGTGGTTGGCGTTGAAACCAAAAGCTTAATAGCTGACATGGCACAGCGCGCACTCGATAAGTTACCAATCCCTAAGCCAATGCGTTGGGGTAACAACAAAACTCAGTTTATTCGCCCGGTTCACACCGTGACAATGTTATTAGGTAGCGAATTAGTTACTGGTGAGTTACTTGGTATTAAATCTGACCGCATTATTCGTGGCCACCGCTTTATGGGTAAAGCCAGCTTTGAGCTGGATCATGCTGACAATTATTTAGCCGCGCTAAAAGAGCAAGGTAAAGTTCTAGCAGATTATGAATTACGTAAATCGCTAATCAAAGCGGATGCTGAAGCAGCAGCAGCTAAATTAGGTGGTATTGCCGATATCCAAGATAGCCTACTTGAAGAAGTCGCTTCTCTAGTTGAATGGCCAATAGTGTTAACAGCAAGCTTTGAAGAAAAGTTTTTAAACGTACCTTCTGAAGCGTTGGTTTACACCATGAAAGGTGACCAAAAATACTTCCCAGTATTTGATAAAGCCGGCAAATTACTGCCTAACTTTATCTTTGTCACCAACATTGAATCTAAAGATCCACAACAGATTATTTCAGGTAACGAAAAAGTAGTTCGCCCACGTTTAGCGGATGCTGAGTTCTTCTTTAATACCGATAAAAAGAACACTCTTGAATCTCGTCTTGCCAGTTTAGAAACAGTTGTATTCCAAAAACAACTTGGTACGTTAAAAGCGCGTGTTGAACGTATTTCTGAGTTAGCAGGTTTCATTGCGACGCAAATGAACAACAACGGTGTTGAGACCAGCAATGTAGATGCTAGCCGTGCCGGTTTATTGTCTAAAACAGACCTAATGAGCAACATGGTAATGGAATTTACTGATACTCAAGGCACTATGGGCATGCATTACGCCCGCCTAGATGGCGAAACAGAAGCTGTTGCTATTGCACTTGAAGAACAGTACAAACCTAAATTTTCTGGTGATACAGTACCAACGGCTACAGTATCGTGTGCGGTTGCACTAGCTGAAAAGTTAGATACGCTAGTGGGTATTTTTGGCATTGGCCAAGCACCAAAAGGTGCAGCGGACCCATTTGCACTTCGCCGTGCGGCCATTGGTATTTTGCGCGTTATTGTAGAAAACAAACTGCCACTCGACTTAGTTGAGTTAATTGCTAAAGCACAAGCTTTGCATGCGCCCAATATTACTAACACCAATACAAGTGATGATGTGCTTGAATTCCTTCTCGCACGTTTCCGAGCTTGGTACCAAGATAAAGGCATTCAAGTTGATGTTATTTTAGCTGTACTGGCTCGTCGTCCAACAAAACCTGCTGATTTTGACAGTCGTGTTAAAGCTGTATCACATTTCCGTGGCTTAGAAGCTTCTACAGCGCTAGCAGCGGCAAATAAGCGTGTTTCTAATATATTGGCTAAAGTTGAAGGCGAATTACCCGCAACCATCAATTCAGCTCTATTAACAGAACCAGCAGAGAAAGCGTTAGCTGATAAGCTTGTACAGTTACAACCACAGTTAGCTCCACTGTTTGCTGATGGCAATTACCAACAAGCATTAACGCTATTGGCTGACTTACGCGAAAATGTCGATCAGTTCTTTGAAGATGTGATGGTAATGGCAGATGATGAAGCATTGAAAAATAACCGCTTAGCGTTATTAACCAATCTTCGTGAGCAGTTCTTGCACGTTGCAGACATTTCGTTGCTGCAATAATGTAAATTAGCTGCAGTTGAGATAAAAGCGCCGTAAGGCGCTTTTTTTATGACTTACTTTTTTATAGCTTAAGAGTATCAGCCACAACTTGGGGCTATAAAGGATTGAGACAGACCTTACCCGCATTGAAAACAATTTAAAACTGGATAAGCTTTTGATGTAATTCTATAAAATCTTCTTCACTACACTCTACCTGAGCTAACAATACCGCTAGTGCTGGTTGAGGCAATTTGTCGACTTGTAACAGCATTGAACATTCACTAATAATATTGGCTTTCCAAATAAGCAGTGTCATGCCATCAGTTGGTTTAATATTAGTATTGGCCAATAACGTTAACGGTGTTTCAAAGTGTTGTGAGAGTTGCCAACTGCGCGCTAACAATGCACTTAAGGTTAACGATTTTGTGGTCATCACCTGCTTAAAAAGTATTGAATTGGGTTGTTCTCCTGGTTCAGCTTGATAAAAAGCGTCCACCAGCATTTTAAAAATCGCAATTTTACCTACATCATGCAGTAAGCCTAATAGAAAAGCACTGTCTCGTTGCTCGTTGCTCGCTAACTCGCTAGCCAAAAAAGCCACTTGCATAGAATGACGCCAGATTTCAGCCCCAAAGCGTCTAAAGTAAATTGGCTTTATATCGATTAACTCACGGGCTAAACACGCGGTAATAAATTGCCTTAATTGTTGCCTGCCCACTTGTACTAACGCTTGTTGAATACTGCTAACATCGGTATCCGCTCGTTTAAAAGCGGGCGAGTTACATAACTTGAGCACTTCAACACACAACAAAGGGTCTTGCTCAATAAGTAGTATTAACTCTTGGGTTTCAATATTGTCGTCGCCAAGTTTTTTATCAAGCTCGAGTATTTTACTGGGAAGCTTTAATACGTTTTCTGCAATCGACTGCGGTGAGCTTAATGCCTGTTCAATATTTTGCATTACACTACGTTCAAGATTATTGGCAATACCTGTGGTCGTAGTGGATGGAGTTGCAAACAATAAACTATAAAATAAAGCCGATAGATCTAATTGTGATTCAACAGCTTGATGCTCCGTAACCTCAATTGCAGGTACAGGTGTCTGTGGTTTGGCTTGTTGACGTTTTTCTGCGGTGGTAATGCCAGTGAATTTAGCCTGTTCATTGCGGTCACGAACATTAAACAATTTTTTAAAGAAACCAATAACCACTATAAATAGCCTTATGAAGTGTTAAGTAAATACGATTATAACCATAGCACTAAAAACAAAAATGGGTGCCAAAGGCACCCATTTTTACACAAAACTTATGTTATACGTCTAAGTTGGCCACATTAAGCGCGTTAGTTTCAATAAACTCACGACGCGGCTCAACTTGGTCACCCATCAAACATGTGAATAGCTGATCAGCAGCTACCGCATCTTCAATAGTAACGCGTAACATACGACGTGATTCCGGATCCATTGTAGTTTCCCACAATTGTTCAGGGTTCATTTCGCCCAATCCTTTATAACGTTGTATGTACAGGCCGCGTTTCGCTTCACTAATAGTCCAATCTAATGCTTCTAAGAAGCTTTCAACTTCTTTAACACGCTCACCACGTTGTACATAACCACCTTCTTCAATCATACCCTCTAATGCCGCGCCTAACTTAGCGATACGCTGGTAATCAGATGAAGTGAAGAAGTCATAACCAAATAGATAGTTAGTATCGATACCGTGCTTACGGATTGTCACGCTAGGGGTGTAAACCTTGCGCTCAGGGTCAAGCATTACATTGGCAGTAAAAATAATACCGCTACTTTCACGTTCAACTAAATCTGCAATGAAGCCATTACACCATTCGGTCATTTGCGCTTCATCACTTAACACTGCGGCAGTCACTTCAGGGTGATACAACATACGGTCAAGTAGGTTGGTCGGGTAACGTTTTTCTAGGCGCTTAATAATGCGCTCAACTTCACGATACTGTGCCACTAAACGCTCTAATGGCTCACCAGACATACCAAAAGCACCTGGGCTTGGATAAATATTGGTACCATCAAGAGCTTGAGTGGTTAAATACTCAGTCAATGCTGGCTCATCTTTCAAATACTGTTCTTGCTTACCTTTTTTCACTTTGAAAAGTGGTGGTTGAGCAATATAAATATAGCCACGCTGGATCAATTCAGGCATTTGACGGAAGAAGAAGGTCAACAGCAAAGTACGAATGTGTGAGCCGTCGACGTCAGCATCGGTCATGATGATGATGTTGTGATAACGAGTCTTATCTGGATTATATTCATCGCGGCCAATGCCACAACCTAATGCAGTAATCAACGTTGCCACTTCCTGTGAAGATAACATCTTGTCAAAGCGCGCTTTTTCTACGTTTAAGATCTTACCTTTTAGCGGAAGAATCGCTTGGTTTTTACGGTTACGTCCCTGCTTGGCTGATCCACCAGCAGAGTCTCCTTCCACTATATATATTTCAGAAAGACCAGGATCTTTCTCTTGGCAGTCAGCTAGCTTACCTGGCAAACCACCTAAATCTAGCGCGCCTTTACGACGTGTCATTTCACGCGCTTTACGCGCCGCTTCACGAGCACGTGCTGCATCAACAATTTTACCAACAATTAATTTAGCATCGGCTGGATTTTCTAATAGGTAATCATTTAACTGCTCACCCATTGTTTGTTCAACCGCGCTTTTCACTTCACTAGACACAAGTTTGTCTTTAGTTTGCGAGCTAAACTTTGGATCAGGTACTTTTACTGAAATAACCGCGGTCAAGCCTTCACGCGCATCATCACCTGTGGCACTAGTCTTACCTTTTTTGTTAAACCCTTCACGTTCCATGTAGTTATTCAAGTTACGTGTTAATGCACCACGGAAACCGGCTAAGTGAGTACCACCGTCGCGTTGTGGGATGTTATTGGTAAAACAAAAAATATTCTCTTGATAACCATCGTTCCACTGCATAGCAACTTCAACGGTGATACCGTCTTCGCGTTCATGAGAAAAATGGAAAACATCTTTGTTAATCGGCGTTTTGTTACGGTTTAAGTAATCAACAAAAGCACTAATACCGCCTTCATACTTAAAGAACTCATCTTTACCGTCGCGCTCGTCAACTAAACGAATGCCTACACCAGAGTTCAAAAATGATAGTTCGCGTACGCGTTTGGCTAAAATTTCAAAATGAAATTCAACATCAGTAAACGTGTCACTACTTGGCCAGAAGCGGAGTTCGGTACCGGTTTTAACCGCATCACCAATTTCTTTGATAGGCGCATCGGGTACACCATGAGTATAAAACTGCTCATAGACTTTACCTGCTCTACGAATGGTTAACTGCAGTTTTTGCGATAACGCGTTAACTACAGATACACCCACACCGTGCAGACCACCAGAGACTTTATAAGAGTTATCATCAAACTTACCGCCAGCATGAAGTACGGTCATAATAACTTCAGCGGCAGAGATACCCTCTTCTTCATGTATCGAAACAGGAATACCACGACCATCGTCTTTTACTGAGACTGAACCATCTGAATGAATGCTAATGGTGATATCACTACAATGGCCTGCTAAAGCTTCATCGATAGAGTTATCGACCACTTCGAATACCATGTGATGAAGACCTGTGCCATCATCAGTATCACCAATGTACATACCAGGTCTCTTACGGACTGCATCAAGGCCTTTTAATACCTTGATACTCGAAGAATCGTAACTATTCTCTGACATATTTATCTCTCGTTGTTATTCAATAACCGTTACCAGCCCTTGTTCCACATGAAACATCCTGTTTGGAGGGCTAGATAACGAATCGACTATTGCTTGCGGATCGATCGCAGTGACAAAAATTTGTGCACCGGTTTCGGTTAACTGCTGTAGCAATAGCTGCCTATGCTGTGCATCCAACTCCGACGGTAAATCGTCGACTAGATAAATACTATTTTTATCTAGTTGTTGTTTGAGCAACTTTCCCTGTGCAATACGCAGTGCACAGACTAATAATTTTAATTGTCCACGGGACAACGCATCCTGCGCTGGCAAATTACCCACACGCAAACGTAAGTCTGCTTTGTGGGGGCCGCTGCCCGTATTTCCAGCGGCTAAATCTCTTGAGTATTGGTTTTCAAGTAATTGGGCAAAATCCGTTTTACTGTCCCATCCTCGAGTAAAAGAAACCTTAATATCAATCTGAGGTAAAAACACTCCGATTATACCCTTTAGTAGCACATTTAACGAGTCTACATATTGATTTCGTATATCGGTAACCTGTTCAGCATACCGCACCAACTCCTTATCCCAAAACTGTATTTGGTTATAGGAAGATTGATTTCTAAGCAATTGGTTTCGTTGCTTTAATACCTTTCTAGTATTCACCCAAGCTTGATAAAAATGTGGATCAGAATGAAATGCACCCCAATCGATAAATTGACGACGGGCTTTAGGTCCCTCGAACAATAAAGAAAAACTTTCGGGAGTAATAACTTGAATGGGTAATGTTTCGGCCAGGGTTGATAAACGCTTCACTTTCTCGCCATCAATTTTAACTTCGATTTCGCCACTTCGATGACGACGTAAGCCTATTTTACAATCTCTATCTGCATCTATTAAATGCGCAAATAAGGTCAGTTTATCATCATCATTATTGATCACACGTTGGGATAAATGGCTTCTAAACGAACGGCCCATACCCAAAAAATAAATAGCTTCAAGAATACTGGTTTTGCCACTGCCATTTTGACCGTAAATCAAATTTAAGCCATCACAAGGCTGTAATGAAGCAGAGGTAATATTACGAAATGAACCAATGTTAATGCGTGATAAACTCATGAAGACCTATTGTGATAACCCAATAAAACGCTAGAGACAAAGAAGGTGCTTTGCAGCACCTTTGATATAGCAATAACACAATAACGCATTACAGGCGCATTGGCATCACCACATACATAGAATCTTCTTCTTTGTGGTTCTCAATCAAGGCACTGGAATTACCATCAATTAAAGTAATTCGCACTTCATCACTGGCTAAGTTGTTTAATACATCAAGCAGGTAACTAACGTTAAAACCAATTTCTAGATTGTCAGAGTCATATTCAACATCAATAATCTCTTCTGCTTCTTCTTGCTCTGGATTATTGGCAGTAATTTTTAATAAACCAGTTTCAAGCTGAATACGTACTCCACGGAATTTTTCATTCGATAGGATAGAAGCACGAGTTAACGCTTGTTTTAGTTGATTGCGACTGGCGATAACCACTTTGTTGCCACCCTTAGGTAACACACGGCGGTAATCAGGGAAACGGCCATCAACAAGCTTACTGGTAAATACTGCAGAACTGGTAATCGCTCTAATGGCATTATCACCAATGGCAATGGTAATATCCTGATCGTCACTGTCGAGCAAGCGCGCCATTTCAACCACCCCTTTACGAGGCACAATCACTTGTTTTTCAGGTAATGAAACATCAAGCTTACGATGGCTTAAGGCTAAACGATGTCCGTCGGTAGCAATAGCACGTAATACATTGCCTTCCGTTTCAAATAACAAACCGTTGAGATAATAACGGACATCTTGGTTAGCCATTGAAAACTGAGTTGAATCAATAATCGACTTCAACACGCCTTGCTTTAAGCTAAATTCGATATCCGCTTGGAATTCTTCAACGTTGGGATAATCTTCAGCGGGTAATGTTGCCAATGAAAAACGGCTGCGACCTGAACGCAACAACCATTTATTATCTTGTTGTTCGACCTTTAATTCGCTCTGCTCTGGTAATGACTTAACAATATCCAGTAGCTTTTTAGCAGGAACCGTCGTACGACCGATATCAATGTCACCATGAATAGCCGCTTGGCCCACCAACTCAACCTCTAAATCAGTGCCCGTTAGCTTAAGTGATGACTCACTAACTTCAACTAATAAGTTGGCTAAAATAGGTAAGTTGTGTCTGCGTTCTACTGCGCCGCACACTAACTGCAACGGCTTTAATAGGGCGTCCCTATCAATTGAAAATTTCATCGTGTCTACATTCCCTGAATTAAGAAGACAAAGTTCTAATCAAGTTAGCATAATCTTCTTTAATATCATGACTTTCTTCGCGCAATTGGGCGATTTTACGACAAGCATGTAATACTGTCGTATGGTCACGACCTCCAAAAGCATCACCAATTTCCGGTAAACTTTGGTTAGTAAGTTCTTTAGATAGCGCCATTGCAACTTGTCTAGGCCTTGCCACACTGCGAGAACGGCGTTTAGACAGCATATCTGCCATTTTTATTTTGTAGTATTCAGCAACAGTCTTCTGAATATTATCTATAGTGACTAATTTTTCTTGTAGTGCCAAGAGATCTCTTAATGCTTCACGCACAAAGTCAATAGTAATTGGACGGCCAGTAAAGTTAGCATTAGCAATCACGCGGTTTAGTGCACCTTCTAATTCACGTACGTTTGAACGTAACCGCTTGGCAATAAAGAATGCCACTTCATCAGGTAGGTTTATTCCGCTCTCTTGTGCTTTGCGCATTAAAATCGCTACGCGGGTTTCTAATTCAGGTGGCTCAATAGCAACCGTTAAGCCCCAACCAAAGCGTGATTTTAAGCGATCCTCTACCCCGTCGATCTCTTTTGGATAACGGTCTGAGGTTAAAATAATTTGATGATTACCTTCTAACAATGCATTAAAAGTATGGAAAAACTCTTCTTGCGAACGATCTTTATTGGCAAAAAATTGAATGTCATCAATAAATAGCGCATCGACACTACGGTAATAACGTTTAAATTCTTCGATCGCGTTATTTTGCAGCGCTTTTACCATGTCCTGAACAAAACGTTCAGAATGCATATACACCACTTTGGCATTGGGATTATTTTTAATAATGCCATTACCGACCGCGTGTAAAAGGTGAGTTTTACCTAAACCAGTGCCGCCATATAAAAATAACGGATTATAAGCACCACCAGGATTTTCAGAAACTTGCAATGCAGCAGCTTTACCTAACTGGTTCGATTTACCTTCAACGAAGTTATCAAATTGGTAAGTAGGATTAATATTACTGCGGTGATTAGGGTTAATAATCGGTTCAGCCTGGGTATTAAAGGACGTGGTTCCTACCTGGGCTTTAGTTTGGCGATTAACAGGTTTAGCCGCTACAGGAGCTGGCGCAACCGGACGAGCAGAAGGACGGCTACCAATATCAAAACGTAACTTAGGTGCATTACTGCCCATTTGTTCAGTAAAAAATTGATTAATGATATTGATGTATTTATCGCGTACCCAATCCAGCACAAAACGATTTGGCGCATACAAAACCAAAGTATCACCATCCATTTCAGCCTGTAACGGACGGATCCACATACTGAACTGCTGTGCTGATAACTCGTCTTGCAGTCTGCCGATACATTGTTGCCAAAGTGAAACCGCCACTTATTTATCCCCAAATATCTTTAATCAAAGGAGGTGTATTCTATAGGGAGATCACAATGATCGCTATCCTTATAAAGAAGAATTATCCCCAGCGGGATCATTCTGTGTATATATCTGTGATCAGCGAAGATCAAAATCGATCCATTAATTGCAAAATTCAAGCAAATCCAGCTTTATTAACCGATCCACCTTGATCTATAATAGCATTTCTTTGATCTACTGAAACAACGAAAGATCCACAAGATATAGTGTCTGTACACAGACTTATCCACATCTTCTGGTGCTTAATCGATAGTAGCTTCAAATAAAGATTGGCAGAAATTTGTCATATAAGTACTTTCGTTATTGACGAGGCTACTTAAAGTGATTACAATTCGGCCTCTTTTTTGCCCTTACCTCTAATGTTGGAGATAAGGTAAATTCACTAACAAAGACGGATTGCCATCATGAGTAAACGTACTTTTCAACCTAGCAACCTGAAGCGCAAGCGTTCTCACGGCTTCCGCGCTCGTATGGCTACTGTAGGCGGCCGTAAGGTCCTTGCACGTCGTCGTGCGAAAGGTCGCGCTCGTTTATCTGCGTAAGTAGATAACTAGGTGACTAGCTATACCTTTTCGCGGGAGTTACGTTTGTTAACTCCCGCGCAATTTAAATCTGTATTCTCCAATCCAATCAAAGCATCCTCTGCTGAAATAACTCTGCTCGCAATTCCAAATTCAGAGCAACATCCTCGTTTAGGATTAACTGTGGCCAAACGTTTTGTTAAACGTGCAAACCAACGTAATCGTATTAAACGTGTGATAAGAGATAGTTTTCGTTTACATCAACACGACATCCCAGATATAGATATCGTTGTATTAGTCAGAAATGGCGTGATGGAAATGGAAAATGCAGAACTACACAAATTAATAGAAAAGCTATGGCGCAAACTCAGTCGCCGTTACAATGGCTAGCAACCACGGTTATCCGTGGTTACCAAATTATTATCAGCCCTTTATTGGGACCGCGTTGTCGGTTTAATCCAACTTGTTCTTATTATGCTATAGAAGCAATAAAAACACATGGAACAGTAAAAGGTAGTTGGTTTGCAATGAAACGCATATTAAAATGTCACCCTTTACATCCCGGCGGTAGTGATCCCGTCCCCCCTAAAAATGACAGGTGTAATAAATAGGCTATGGAATCTCAACGCAATATATTGCTAATCGGTCTGCTGTTTGTCAGCTTTTTAATGTGGCAACAATGGCAAACAGATAAAGCACCAAAACCAGCAACAGCACAAACTGTTACTCAAACTAACGCCGCCTCACAACACAGTGCTGACGTTCCAGAAGCAGATATCTCTGGGGTACCAGTAGAATTACCTGCAAATAAAAACCTTATTAGCGTTAAAACTGATCAGCTTGATATTAAAATCAGCCCGATCGGTGGTGACATAGTTTATGCCGCATTAGTGGAACATAAACGCGAAATCGACAGTAGTGATCCATTTGTCATTTTAGAGCAAAAGAACAATTTCACTTATATCGCCCAAAGCGGACTTATTGGTCGTGATGGTATTGATAGTAGTGCCAATGGTCGAGCAGCTTATAGTGTTCAAACCAATTCATATTCTTTAGCTGATGGTAAAGACACATTAACCGTGCCATTTACTTATACAGCAGACAACGGTGTCACCTACGTAAAAACCTTTACGTTCACTCGTGGTCAATATGATGTCGGCGTAGATTACAGCATCAGCAATACTTCAGCAGCACCGTTACAAGTGCAGATGTATGGTCAAATTAAGCAAACGATTAAAGAATCTGAAAGCAGCATGATGATGCCAACCTATCGTGGTGGTGCTTTCTCGGCTCAAGATACTCGTTATGAGAAATATAACTTTGACGATATGGCTGACAAAAATCTCGCTAAAGTAACACTCGGTGGTTGGGCAGCAATGCTACAACATTACTTTGTGTCAGCTTGGGTGCCGCCAGCAACAGATTCAAACACCATTTTTTCAAGTATGAGTGCTGGTGGAATGGCTAATATTGGTTTCCGTGGTGCGGTATATGATATTGCTCCTGGCGCGACTCAAGAAATTAGCTCGCAGTTTTATGTTGGTCCAAAAAACCAAAAAGAGCTTTCAGCTATTTCTGAAACCTTAAACTTGGTTGTTGATTACGGTTTCTTATGGTGGTTAGCCATTCCAATCCACTGGTTATTGATGTTCTATCAATCATTTGTGGGTAATTGGGGTGTAGCTATTATTTTGATCACCCTCACCGTTCGTGGAGGTCTATATCCGCTGACTAAAAAGCAATATACCTCTATGGCCAAAATGCGTAATCTGCAGCCTAAATTGACAGAGATGAAAGAACGCTTTGGTGATGACCGTCAAAAGATGGGTCAAGCTATGATGGAACTGTATAAGAAAGAAAAAGTAAACCCTATGGGCGGTTGCTTACCTATTCTGTTACAGATGCCAATTTTCATCGCATTATACTGGGTACTACTAGAAAGCTATGAATTACGCCACGCGCCATTCATGCTTTGGATTACTGACTTATCAGTTCAAGATCCATACTATGTATTGCCATTGTTAATGGGCTTATCAATGTTCTTGATGCAGAAAATGCAACCGGTAGCGCCAACAATGGATCCAATGCAAGTGAAAATGATGCAGTGGATGCCAGTTATCTTTACCGTATTCTTCTTATGGTTCCCAGCTGGTCTAGTACTTTACTGGTTAGTGGGTAACTTAGTTGCAATCACACAGCAGAAAATTATTTATGCTGGCCTTGAGAAAAATGGCATAAAATAAGCCTAAGCTCAATGTTGTATAACTGATTAAAAAGGCGGCTGATTAGCCGCCTTTTCCTTTATCCATTTTATAGGTAATACCGTGACAACAGACACTATTGTGGCACAAGCCACCGCCCCAGGAAGAGGTGGCGTAGGCATCATTCGTATTTCTGGTGATTTAGCCACTAATGTAGCAACAGCGATTATTGGCCATGTGCCTAAAACTCGTTACGCAGAATATTGTGACTTTAACAATGCTGACGGTCAGGTGATTGATCAAGGGATTGCGCTATTTTTTAAAGGACCAAATTCATTTACCGGCGAAGATGTCCTAGAACTGCAAGGTCATGGTGGTCAAATCGTGCTCGACATGCTAATTAAGCGTGTCATGGAAATAGACGGTATTCGCATTGCTAGACCAGGTGAGTTCAGCGAACAAGCCTTTATGAACGATAAACTCGACTTAACTCAAGCAGAAGCGATTGCTGACTTAATTGATGCTACCAGTGAACAAGCAGCAAAAAGTGCCTTGCAATCACTACAGGGTGAATTTTCAAAAGAAGTACACGAGCTTGTCGACCAAGTCACCAACCTGCGCTTATATGTAGAAGCAGCGATTGACTTCCCCGATGAGGAAGTCGACTTCCTATCCGACGGTAAAATTGCCAACGCGTTATATAAAATCATCAGTAAACTAGACACTGTACAAGCTAGCGCCAAGCAAGGTTCAATCATCCGCGAAGGAATGAAAGTTGTGATTGCCGGCCGCCCTAATGCCGGTAAATCAAGCTTACTTAATGCATTAGCCGGTAAGGAATCAGCCATTGTGACTGAAATTGCTGGAACGACTCGCGATGTACTTCGCGAACATATCCACTTAGACGGTATGCCACTGCACATTATCGATACGGCTGGGTTACGAGACACACTCGATACTGTTGAACAAATAGGTATCGAACGCGCATGGGCAGAAATAGCCAGTGCCGATAGAGTCTTGTTTATGGTCGATGGCACCACAACCGATGCTGTAAATCCTCACGAAATTTGGCCCGACTTTATCGACCGTTTACCTGCAAAACTAGGGGTAACGGTAGTACGAAATAAAGCAGATCTAACGGATGAAGCCTTAGATAAAACCGAAGAACAAGGCAGTTGTGTTTACCGGATATCAGCTAAAACAGGTTTAGGTGTTGATGAGTTAAAGCAGCATCTTAAATCATTAATGGGTTACCAAAGTAACTTAGAGGGGGGATTTATTGCCCGTCGCCGTCATTTAGAAGCGCTCGAGCTTGCCGCAAATCACTTACAACTGGGCAAAGAACAACTTGAAGTGTATTTAGCTGGAGAGTTACTAGCAGAAGAACTGCGCATGACACAAATGGCCTTATCTGAAATCACCGGTAAATTCACATCAGATGATCTATTGGGCAAGATTTTTGGCTCATTCTGTATTGGTAAATAGTGTATCGATAAATAGGTGTAAATTGATGAAACTCGCTAACCAAGTTGTGGTACTCGATTTTGAAACCACAGGACTATCACCAGATAACGGTGACCGAGCCATAGAAATTGGGGCGGTTAAGTTAGTTAATGGTCAAATAGTCGATACTTTTCAGGAATTGATTAATCCTGGTCGGCGAGTCAATAGCTTTATTGAGCAATACACTGGTATTAGTAACGATATGCTTAAACATGCCCCTGCGTCCAAACAAGTCATGGGGCAGTTTGCTAAGTTTATTGATGGTTTTAATTTGGTGGCACACAATGCCAGCTTTGATAAAAAGTTTCTCGATGCCGAGTTTAGCCATAGCAAACTGCATTACAGCGGTCAATTTGCTTGCTCGTTGTTATTATCAAGGCGGATAAGCCAAGATGCCCCCAATCATAAGCTTGGCACGCTTGTAAATCATCACCAATTACCTAACGATGGCGTGTTTCACCGGGCCTTGGCTGATGCCACCATGACCAGCCATTTATGGTTACATCAAATAGATCTATTACAACTACAGCTGCCCAAACAAGCTATTACCATTGATATTATCAATAAAATATCCAGCCTTCCAAAAGCTCAAATTGCACGTTATTTGCGAACTATGAGCTAGAGTATTGTTAACTTCCATCGTTAACATTGGTTCGAGAAAAACAGCATATAGTTACAACTCTTGCGATAACTTATCGACCAGCAATCTGACTTTGGGTGATAAATGGCGATTATGCGGATACAAAGCCCAAATACCTTCTTTAGGTTGTTGAAAAGGAGCAAGCAATACCACTAACTGCCCCTCTGCTATAGCATCATTGACGTAATATCCTGGTAACTGCACAATCCCCAAACCACATATAGCTGCATTCAATAAACTCAAACCACTGCTACAAGCTAAAGACCCATGCACTTTTACCGTCTTAGGTTTACCTTGCTCAACAAAATGCCAATGTGACTGACTGCCGATTAAACAATTATGCTGACTTAACTCCGATAACGCATAAGGCGTACCGTATTTAGCGATATAACTCGGGGCTGCGCACACATATTGGCTTCGACTCGTAAGCCGCTTTGCCATCATAGTAGAATTAGTTAACCGCCCTAACCTAATAGCCAAATCATAACCACCATCCACTAAGTCAAGTTGCTGATTAGTCAGCTCACAAATCACTTCAATATCAGGATATTGCTGCATAAAATCAATCACTATCGGCATGATAAACTTTTCACCGTAAGTCACTGGTGCAGTAATTCTAATAAGTCCTTGTGGCTTATCTTTTAAACTTGAAATAGCGCGTTCTGCTTCATCAAGACTGTTTAATACCTGGCGACAATGCTGATAATAGACCGTACCTTCTTCGGTTAACGATACTTTACGAGTGGTGCGATAAAATAATTTAGTGTTTAAACGGTTTTCAAGCTGACTAATTTGTCGACTCACTTGCGCGGTAGAAATACTCAAACGCTTGCCAGCCACAGTAAAACTGTCCGTTTCGGCCACCGCCACAAATTCAAAAATGCCTTCCCACTTCATCATTATTACATTCTCGTAAAAGTCATTTGCAAAATAAGCTAATTATCATTCTATGATAAACAAATACAATGGCTAAATACACTACACTGTAGTCATACCTCTTAACCATGTTGACCATGGTCGTTAATGTTAAGGAAATCATTTATGTCAGCACAATTTATTAAATCAAAAGCCGCTATTGCTTGGGGACCTGGCCAGCCACTATCGGTAGAAGAAGTCGACGTCATGTACCCAAAAGCAGGTGAAGTCATGGTACGTATTGTGGCATCTGGTGTTTGTCATACTGATGCTTTCACGCTTTCAGGTGATGATCCTGAAGGGGTATTCCCAGCGATTCTTGGTCATGAAGGTGGCGGTATTGTTCACATGGTAGGTGAAGGCGTTACTAGCGTACAAGTCGGCGATCATGTTATTCCGTTATACACAGCAGAATGTGGAGTATGTAAATTCTGTACTTCTGGTAAAACTAATCTTTGCAGTGCAGTACGTGAAACTCAAGGCAAAGGATTAATGCCAGACGGCACCACGCGTTTCTTTAAAGATGGTGAGCCAATTTTTCACTACATGGGCTGTTCAACATTTTCTGAGTACACCGTATTACCCGAAATATCATTAGCCAAAGTCAGTAAAGATGCGCCTTTAGAAGAAGTCTGTTTATTAGGTTGTGGTGTGACTACCGGCATGGGCGCTGTATTGAAAACAGCTAAAGTTCAAAAAGGTGATACTGTCGCTATTTTTGGTTTAGGCGGTATCGGTCTATCAGCAATTATTGGTGCCACCATGGCTGGCGCGAGCCGCATTATTGGTATTGACCTTAACGAGTCTAAATTCGAACTTGCCAAAAAATTAGGTGCAACCGATTGCATCAACCCTAAAAACTTTGATAAGCCTATTCAAGAAGTGATTGTAGAAATGACCGACGGTGGTGTCGATTTCTCATTTGAATGTATTGGTAACGTCAATGTAATGCGCAGTGCATTAGAATGCTGTCATAAAGGTTGGGGCGAGTCAGTCATTATTGGTGTAGCCGGTGCAGGCCAAGAAATATCAACCCGTCCATTTCAGTTAGTTACTGGTCGCGTATGGCGTGGTAGTGCATTTGGTGGTGTAAAAGGACGCAGTGAATTACCTGGTATTGTTGAGCAATACCTAGCTGGCGAATTTAAACTTGACCACTTTATTACTCACACCATGGGTATTGAAGGCATTAACGATGCATTTGATTTAATGCACAAAGGTGAAAGTATTCGCAGCGTGATCCACTTTGCCAAGTAACGCTTAATTTATCATGACAGACGCAGTTAAGCGTTAAACAACTTAACTGCGGTCTGACAAATAAGGACACATAATGACCATTGAAAGTATCAGCAGTACCAAAGCATTTGGTGGTTGGCATAAACAATACAGTCATCAATCAAGTGCGCTAAATTGCACCATGCGGTTTGCTATTTACTTACCACCACAAGCCGAAAGCCAAAAAGTACCGGTTTTATACTGGTTGTCAGGGCTTACGTGTACTGATGAAAACTTTATGCAAAAAGCAGGTGCACAGCGAATAGCAGCAGAGCTAGGCATGGCTATTGTCGCACCGGATACCAGCCCACGAGGTGAAAGTGTCGCAGATGATGCTGACGGCGCTTATGACTTTGGTTTAGGCGCAGGCTTTTATCTAAATGCCACTAAACCACCATTTAGTCAGCATTACCAAATGTATGATTACGTGGTAAACGAATTGCCTGCATTGATTGAAGCTCATTTTCCGGTAACAGAACAACGTAGTATTAGCGGTCACTCAATGGGTGGACATGGCGCGTTAACTATCGGATTAAAAAATCCTAATAAATATAAAAGCTTGTCTGCATTCAGTCCTATTTGTCATCCAATGGACAGCCCATGGGGCATCAAAGCATTCCGCGGTTACTTAGGTGATGACCAGCAACAATGGAAACAATACGATAGCTGCGAGTTAATGGCCAATAGCCAACAATTTGTGCCTGCGCTGGTGGACCAAGGCTGTAATGACAATTTTTTGAACGAGCAATTAAAGCCACAAGACTTAGTCAAAGTAGCAAAAGACAAAGGTTATCCGCTTGAGCTAAGAATGCAGCCTGGTTATGACCACAGCTATTATTTTATCGCGACATTTATTGAAGACCATCTGCGTTTTCATGCAAAGTATTTGTCATTAAGTTAGTTATCCAAGTAATACTGCAGTATTAACTCCATATCAACGAGCCTTATAAGGCTCGTTTTTTTATGCTGAAAACATTAAAAACTCATGTTAACCAATAAACAAAGCCTAAATAAAAGCACTTAAAAACGCCTAAAGCACAGTTGTTTACACAGTTATCCCCCTTTATAAACACAAATAAGCCAACATTAATCGCAATTGAACGAGTAAAATAGCCAAATACATCGCCCCACAGCGATCAAAACAGGTATGCAATAATGAAATATACAGATAATTTGGAGTCAAGATGGCAAAAGTAGCATTATTAGTAGGCACAACATTAGGCGGTTCAGAATATGTTGCCGATGAAATGGCGGCTCAACTTGCTGAGTTAAACCATCAAACAGAGGTCTTTATTGAGCCTAATATAGATGAATTAGCTGATTTTCCAGTGTGGATCCTTGTATGTTCTACTCATGGAGCAGGCGATCTTCCCGACAATATAGTTCCGTTTCATAAGCAATTAATGATCGAAATGCCCGATCTTAACCATATCAAGTTCGCTTTATGTGCAATTGGCGACTCTAGTTACGATACTTTCTGCCAAGGACCTGAAAAAATAACCTCACTACTTTTACAGAATGGATGTAACGCTATTGTGGATAAGATCCAAATAGACGTGCAACGAGATCCAATACCTGAAGAACCTGCTCTAGCGTGGTTATTGCAATGGCAGCATCTTATCTAAGCCTATATAGATCCGATCATATCCTGAATAAATCCTGATCAACTCACAGATTAGATCATACTTATCCACAATATATTACTTATTAGTATAAGTTTGTGGATAAGCTATTATTTTTAGCGATCATAACTCTGTACTATTCACAGTCCGATCTGCTCAATGATCACCCTTGTGGATAACTACCCGATCTATCCCCATGTTATCTTGAGTTTGATCTCGATCAGATCACAGGTTAATTTTGACTTTAATTATTGATTTTAAAAAGAAATAAAAGTTATCAACAGAAAAGTCCGATCCTAATAATAAACATAATAAAAAGATCTATATAAAGATCTTAAGATCTATTAAGCAAACCGCATCTTGATCAATCAGTGAAAAATGATCGTTCACGTTCAGACAAGCAAGTGCTAAAATGATCCAATCGAAAAAAGATTAAATTCGAATTTAACTTTCTTAGCTATCAAAGGTCAGATAATGCATTTTCATGAACGGTTTGATGTAATTGTTGTTGGTGGTGGTCATGCCGGAACTGAAGCAGCACTTGCAGCTGCAAGAATGGGCTCAAAAACATTATTGTTGACCCATAACATCGACACACTTGGCCAAATGTCTTGTAATCCTGCTATTGGCGGGATTGGTAAAGGCCATTTGGTAAAAGAAATTGATGCCTTAGGTGGTGCAATGGCAACTGCCACTGACTTTGCCGGTATTCAATTTAGAACATTAAATTCAAGCAAAGGCCCAGCTGTTCGTGCAACACGTGCACAAGCAGACAGAGCGCTATATCGTCAAAAAATCCAGCATATTTTACAAAACCAACCTAATTTACGTATTTTCCAACAGGCTGTTGATGACCTAGTTGTTGAAAACGATAAAGTTATTGGTGTAGTAACACAAATGGGTTTAGCTTTCGAAGCACCTGCAATTGTATTAACAACGGGTACATTCTTAAGCGGTAAAATCCATATTGGTATGCAAAATTACAGTGGTGGCCGTGCAGGCGATCCACCAGCAATTGCATTAGCGAATCGTTTACGTGAATTAAATATCCGTGTTGGCCGTTTAAAAACCGGTACACCTCCACGTATTGATGCTAATACCATTGATTTTACACAAATGACTGAGCAGAAAGGTGACACACCACTTCCAGTAATGTCATTTATTGGTGATGTTAGTCAGCATCCAAGACAGGTTTCATGTTTTATCACTCATACTAACGAGAAAACCCACGACATTATTCGTGGAGGACTAGATCGTAGCCCAATGTACTCAGGCGTTATAGAAGGGATCGGACCACGTTATTGCCCGTCAATCGAAGATAAAATCCATCGTTTTGCAGACAAATCGTCACATCAGATATTTATTGAACCTGAAGGACTAAGTACTAATGAAATTTATCCAAATGGTATCTCAACCAGTTTACCGTTTGATGTTCAATTAAATTTAGTCCGCTCAATTAAAGGCATGGAAAATGCCGAAATTATGCGTCCTGGCTATGCTATTGAATATGATTATTTTGATCCACGCGATCTTAAAAACTCATTAGAAACTAAAGCCATCGAAGGACTTTATTTCGCTGGTCAAATTAACGGTACTACTGGTTATGAAGAGGCCGGAGCTCAAGGTTTGCTTGCTGGAATGAATGCATCACTGCAAGTTCAAGGTAAAGCAGCTTGGTGTCCTCGTCGTGATGAAGCTTATTTAGGAGTTTTAGTTGACGATTTATCAACCTTAGGTACAAAAGAACCGTACCGCATGTTTACCAGCCGTGCGGAATACCGTTTATTACTTCGTGAAGATAATGCCGATTTACGTTTGACTGAAAAAGGCCGTGAATTAGGCTTAGTTGATGATAAGCGATGGGAATCATTTATTGCCAAAAGAGAATCGATCGAATTAGAACTTCAGCGCTTACGCAGTCAATGGGTCCACCCAAATTCTGCTTTATTAGGTGTACTTAATCCACAATTAAACACTCCTATTTCGCGTGAAGCATCATTTGAAGATTTGCTACGCCGTCCTGAAATGGATTATGCAAAGCTAATGTCATTAGAAGGTTTTGGTCCTGGACTTGAAGATCAACAAGCTGCTGAACAAGTGCAAATTCAAGTTAAGTACTCTGGTTATATTCAACGTCAGCAAGATGAAATTGATAAAGCGATCCGTCATGAAAATTCATTATTGCCCCTTGATCTGGATTATCAGGAAGTACCAGGCTTATCAAATGAAGTGATCGCAAAACTGAATAATCATAAACCTGACACTGTTGGACAAGCATCACGGATCTCAGGTATTACCCCTGCAGCTATCTCAATTTTGCTAGTACATTTGAAAAAACGAGGTTTATTGCGAAAAATCGCATAAATCTAGTTATTTTTACAACTCAATACCACAAGGGAAGCCATAAGGCTTCCCTTAGTGCTTTTACGGCTTCATAATAACTGCCGTCTTTATCATGCAACCTACGAGGCTTTCTGTGTTATCTGCCCAACTTAAAACCTATTTAGCTGAAATGAATATGTCGGCCACTGAATTACAACAAAAACAATTAATAGGTTTTGTTGAAATGCTTGATAAATGGAATAAGGCTTATAATCTCACCGCTGTTCGCGATCCTGAGCAAATGTTAATCCGTCATGTTATGGACAGTTTGACCGTTTCTCCTTATCTTGAAGGACAACGTTTTATCGATGTGGGAACTGGCCCCGGTTTACCAGGGATCCCATTAGCGATTATGAATCCAGATAAGCAGTTTGTATTGCTAGATAGTTTAGGTAAACGAATCCGTTTTCAAAAACAGGTTCAGTTTGAATTAAAAATCAATAATATTACTTCGGTAGAAAGTCGAGTTGAAGCTTATATCCCAGAGATTAAATTTGATGGTGTGTTAAGCCGAGCATTTGCATCAATTCAAGATATGCTCAGTTGGTGTCATCATTTACCGACCGAGAAAGGCACTTTTTATGCATTAAAAGGCCAGTTAAATCAGCAAGAATTACAAGAGATGCCAACAGGATTTTCGTTGGTAGAAACCATTGTATTGCATGTACCAATGTTAGATGAACAGCGACATTTATTAAAAATTGCTAAGCAATAACTCGCATTTCTTTCGCTAATTAAGCTAACCGGACATCAATAACTTTAAGACAGGATGACATTGTGGGTAAAATCATTGCCGTAGCCAACCAAAAAGGTGGCGTTGGAAAAACAACGACTTGCGTTAATTTAGCCGCATCACTTGCCGCCACAAAGCGTAAAGTGTTGTTGATCGATTTAGATCCTCAAGGTAATGCGACTATGGGCAGTGGTGTCGATAAATATGAAGTCGAAAACACCGCTTATGAATTATTAGTCGAAGAAAAACCCTTTGCCGAAATAGTGATTAAAAATACCATTGGTAAATATGATTTGATCGCGGGTAATGGTGATGTCACTGCTGCTGAAATTAAATTAATGGAATTTTATGCGCGTGAGATCCGTTTACGCAATGCATTAGCACCGATCAAAGATGATTATGACTTTATCTTTATCGACTGCCCGCCATCTCTCAATATGTTAACTGTAAATGCCATGTCTGCTGCTGATTCAGTGCTTGTGCCAATGCAATGTGAATATTATGCCCTAGAAGGTTTAACCGCGTTAATTGACACCATTACCAAGCTAGGCGCCATGGTTAACCCTACATTAAGTATAGAAGGCATTTTGCGGACTATGTATGATCCGCGTAATCGTTTATCTAATGATGTATCAGACCAACTCAAACAGCATTTTGGTGAGAAAGTGTATCGCACTGTCATACCGCGAAATGTTCGTTTAGCTGAAGCACCTAGTTTTGGTGCACCTGCCATGTATTACGACAAATCAAGTGCTGGAGCTAAAGCCTATTTAGCCCTAGCAGGTGAAATAATCCGTCGTGCAGAACAGCAAAATCAACCCAAACAAGCGTAGGATACAAAAATGACCTTAAAAAAACGCGGTTTAGGTAAAGGCTTGGATGCCTTGTTAAGCCACAGTAATACTGCTAGTCGTAAAAATGATCAAGCAGAAGAGCAGCAATCTGCATCGTTAAATGACTTACTTCACCTTGATCTTGATTTGTTGCAACCAGGTAAGTATCAACCACGTAAAGATATGTCGCCGGAAGCACTAGAAGAGCTAGCAGAATCAATTCGTGCTCAAGGTGTTATACAACCTATTGTTATACGTAAAATTTCTGCAACTAATTATGAAATTATTGCCGGTGAACGTCGTTGGCGTGCTGCTCAACTCGCTAAACTTGATAAAGTCCCGTGTATTGTAAAGCAAGTGGCTGATGACGCTGCAGTCGCTATCGCGCTAATTGAGAATATTCAGCGAGAAGATTTAAATGCAATGGAAGAAGCCATTGCCTTACAGCGATTATTAGAAGAATTTGAATTAACACATCAACAAGTGGCTGATGCTGTTGGTAAATCTCGTGTTAGTGTGTCTAATTTATTGCGTTTAAATAGCCTTAATGAACCTGTTAAACGTTTGTTAGAAAACGGTGATATCGACATGGGCCATGCCCGTGCTTTATTGGCGGTAGAAGGCGATGAACAGACAAATTTAGCTCGATTAGTAGCCTCAAAAGAAATGACTGTTCGAGAAACTGAACGATTAGTTAATAAAGCCCTAAATCCGGCTAAAGACGCCGAAACACCAGCTAAAGATCATGATGTTAGTCGTTTAGAACAAGAGTTAATTGAAAGACTCGGTGCCAAGGTTGCTATCAATCATGGTAGTAAAGGTAAAGGCAAAATTGTAATAAATTACCAGAATCTCGCTGAATTAGACGGAATTTTAAGTAAAATTCGCTAAAATGTGGAACAAACCAATTTCATTAGTAAGTTTGTGACATAGGTCTAATTTTAGTTTTTGATTATTTAGCGCTGAATCGTGCGTAAAATCGTTGTTTTACTATCATCAAAGTTGCAAACAAAGCGCGAAAAGGTATACTTTGCAGGCTTTTTGAATCTTAAGGCTAGTTTAATATATTAAATTTAACATTAGGATCGCGAAAGGCAATAATGCGGAGATATGAAGTTGGGTAATGTTTTAGCGCGTCGTGGCAGGTTAGCAGCCTATAAATTAGTGCTGGTACAAGCGGCAGTCGCGAGTATTATTTCAACACTATTTTTCGTTATGTGGGGAGCACAGTATGGCCTATCTGCTCTTGCAGGTGGCGTAATTGCTGTACTTCCTAATTTTGTATTCGCAACCCTAGCTTTCTCACATAGTGGGGCAAGCTCTGCAGCAAAAGTGATTAAAAGCTTTTACTGGGGGGAAGCGGTAAAGATGCTATTAACCATTGCATTATTTTCGTTAGTGTTTATCAATCTAAAAGTTGGATTTATGCCGCTTTTTACCTGTTACTCATTAGTGTTAGTTGTACATTGGATAGCACCTTTATATTTCAAGCAAAGTTAAGTGGGATGAATCATGTCTGCAACTGGTGAAGAAATGACACAGCAGAGCTATATCCAACATCATCTTACCAATTTAACCGTTGGTGAAGGATTTTGGACTTGGAACATTGATTCGTTGCTCTTTTCGGTTGGGCTTGGAATGTTGTTCTTATGGCTGTTTTACCGTGCCGGCAAAAAAGCGACCACAGGCGTTCCTGGCAAATTTCAATGTTTTGTCGAGATCATTGTTGAGTTCGTTGATAGCAGTGTGAAAGAAACTTTTCACGGCCGCAATCCTGTTATTGCGCCTTTAGCTCTGACAATTTTCGTCTGGATTTTCATGATGAACTTCATGGATATGATCCCAGTCGATTGGTTACCTTCATTGGCTTTATTAGCTGGTGTTCCATACCTAAAAGTTGTTCCGACTACAGACGTTAACATTACCTTCAGCTTAGCTCTTGGTGTGTTTGTGCTGATTATTTATTACAGCATTAAAGTCAAAGGTGTTTCAGGTTTTGTTAAAGAACTAACATTTCAGCCTTTTAACCATTGGGCAATGATACCCGTCAACTTATTATTAGAAACAGTAACTCTAGTTGCGAAGCCGATTTCATTGGCTCTTCGACTATTTGGTAACTTGTACGCTGGTGAGTTGATATTTATCCTTATTGCATTGATGTACGGTTCTAACGTGGCGTTATCTGCTCTAGGTGTAGGATTACAACTAGGTTGGTTAATTTTCCATATTTTAGTTATTACTTTACAAGCATTTATTTTCATGATGTTGACCATTGTTTATTTAAGCATGGCGCATGAAGATCATTAAGGGTAACCGAAAATTTTTTTGACCTAAATCATTAATAACAACGATTTAGAATATTGGAGATAGATATGGAAACTGTATTAGGAATGACGGCTATTGCTGTTGCTCTACTCATTGGTATGGGTGCATTAGGAACAGCTATTGGTTTCGGCCTTTTAGGTGGGAAGTTTTTAGAAGGTGCAGCTCGTCAGCCAGAAATGGCGCCTATGTTACAAGTTAAAATGTTCATCGTAGCGGGTCTTTTAGATGCCGTAACTATGATTGGTGTAGGTATTGCGCTATTTATGCTATTTACTAACCCATTGGGTGCAATGCTTTAACTAACGCTTCTGTCTTTAATCTAACTAGGAGGCTGTTGTGAATTTCAACGCTACCCTATTCGGTCAGACGGTTGCCTTTATTCTCTTCGTGTGGTTTTGCATGAAGTTTGTATGGCCTCCGTTGATGAATGCCATCGAAGAACGCCAGAAGAAAATTGCTGATGGTCTGGCTGATGCCGGCCGTGCAGCAAAAGATCTAGAGTTAGCACAAATTAAAGCTACTGAGCAACTTAAAGAAGCAAAAGTAACTGCCAACGAAATTATTGAGCAAGCTAATAAGCGTAAGGCTCAAATCGTTGAAGAAGCTAAAGTTGAAGCACAAACTGAGCGCGCTAAAATTATCGCTCAGGGTCAAGCAGAAATTGAAAACGAACGTAATCGCGTGAAAGATGATTTGCGTAAGCAAGTTGCTCTACTAGCTATCGCTGGTGCAGAGAAAATTCTTGAACGTACGATTGATCCAGAAGCCCACAGTGACATTGTTAATAAACTTGTTGCTGAAATTTGATTAAGGGAGTTGAGTTATGGCTGAATTAAGCACCATCGCTCGCCCTTACGCAAAGGCAGCTTTTGATTTTGCTGTTGAGCATAAAGCAGTAGAAAGTTGGACAGAAATGTTAACTTTCGCTTCATTGGTAAGTGAAAACGAATCAATAAAGCCACTGCTTAATGGTACTCTCGCGAGTACACAGCTTGCCACACTGTTTATAAAAGTATGCGGTGAGCAAGTCAATGAGCAAGGTCAAAACCTGATAAAGGTAATGGCTGAAAACGGTCGTTTAGGGATACTGTCAACAGTATCGCTACTTTTTGCTGAATACCGTAATGAGTGGGCAAAAGAAGTTGAAGCCGATGTGGTTTCTGCTACTGAGCTAAGCTCTGAGCAACAGCAGCAAATTAGTGTTTCTTTAGAGAAACGTCTCGCACGCAAAGTTAAGCTGAATTGCAGCATCGACGCATCGCTTATTGGCGGTGTAATTATTAAATCAGGCGACCTAGTCATTGATGGCTCGGTAAGCGGTAAGTTATCGCGTTTGTCTGAAAAGCTGCAGTCGTAATTGGGAGTTTGAGCATGCAACTGAATTCCACTGAAATCAGCGATCTGATTAAGCAGCGGATCCAGCAGTTCGACGTCGTTAGTGAAGCTCGCAACGAAGGTACAATCGTTGCAGTAAGTGACGGCATCATTCGCATTAACGGCCTAGCCGATGTAATGCAAGGTGAAATGATCGAACTGCCTGGTGGCTGTTTTGCAATCGCGTTGAATTTAGAACGTGATTCTGTCGGCGCCGTAGTGATGGGGCCTTATGCTAATTTAGCAGAAGGCGATAAAGTAAGAACCACTGGTCGTATTCTTGAAGTACCGGTGGGTCGTGGTCTACTTGGCCGCGTTGTTAACACTCTAGGTGAGCCTATTGACGGAAAAGGACCTATCGACAACGATGGTTTCTCTCCTGTTGAAGTGATTGCCCCTGGTGTTATTGAACGTAAGTCAGTATCACAACCAATTCAAACTGGTTATAAAGCCGTTGATGCCATGATCCCTATTGGTCGTGGTCAACGTGAATTGATTATTGGTGACCGTCAGACTGGTAAAACAGCGATGGCAATCGATGCAATTATCAACCAGAAAGAATCAGGCATTAAGTGTGTCTATGTAGCTATTGGTCAGAAAGCTTCTACCATCGCTAACGTAGTACGCAAGCTTGAAGAACATGGTGCATTAGCTAACACTATTGTTGTTGTTGCTTCAGCTTCTGAAGCTGCTGCACTGCAATACTTAGCGCCATATTCTGGTTGTTCTATGGGTGAATACTTCCGTGACCGCGGTGAAGATTCTTTAATCGTATATGATGATTTGTCTAAGCAAGCAGTTGCTTATCGTCAAATTTCATTACTATTGAAGCGTCCACCAGGACGTGAAGCATACCCAGGTGACGTTTTTTATCTACACTCTCGTTTATTAGAGCGTGCTTCACGCGTAAACGTGAATTATGTAGAAAAGTTCACTAAAGGTGCAGTAACAGGTCAAACTGGTTCGTTAACCGCTTTACCTATTATTGAAACCCAAGCTGGTGATGTATCAGCGTTCGTACCGACCAACGTAATTTCTATTACAGATGGTCAAATCTTCCTTGAAACTGATTTGTTTAACTCAGGACTACGTCCAGCAGTTAACCCAGGTATTTCTGTTTCTCGTGTTGGTGGTGCTGCGCAGACTAAAATCATCAAGAAACTGTCTGGTGGTATTCGTACTGCACTTGCACAGTATCGAGAGCTTGCTGCGTTCTCACAGTTTGCGTCTGATTTAGATGATGCAACTCGTGCTCAACTTGAGCATGGTGAGCGTGTAACCGAATTAATGAAGCAAAAGCAATATGCTCCTATGAGCGTTGCTGCCCAGTCTGTGTCTATTTTCGCAGCTGAAAAAGGCTACCTTAAAGGTGTTGCTTTAAATGAAATCGGTCGCTTCGAGGCCTCTCTGCTTTCATACATGAACAGTCAACATACTGACCTAATGAACACCATCAATGCTACTGGCGATTATAACGCTGATATCGAAGGTGAGTTAAAGGCAGGCATGGACAAGTTCATTGAAACCCAAACCTGGTAATAATGAACACGGGGTGTCATTAGGCACCTCAGGTCCCAGATTGGAGAGTAGAGATGGCCAGCGCTAAAGAGATTAAAACCAAGATCGCGAGTGTTAAAAATACTCAGAAGATCACTTCCGCTATGGAAATGGTTGCCGCCAGCAAAATGCGCAGAGCGCAGGAACGCATGGCAGCGAGCCGTCCATATGCAGAAAATATGCGTAAGGTGATCGGTCACGTAGCGCAAGGTACTCTCGAGTATAAACACCCCTATTTAGAGGTGAGAGATGCCAAGCGGGTTGGTTACATTGTTGTAGCAACCGACCGTGGCCTTTGTGGTGGTTTGAACGTCAACCTCTTTAAAAAGGTTGTGTCAGACGTTAAAAAATGGAAAGAACAGGGTGCAGACGTTGAGTTTTGCCCAATTGGTGCCCGTTCTGTTCAGTTTTTTAAAAGCTTTGGTGGTGAAGTTTCCGCCCATGCATCAGGTTTAGGCGATGCGCCAAAACTTGCTGATTTGATTGGCACTGTACGTGTCATGTTAAAAGCTTACAACGAAGGTAAATTGGATCGTCTGTACATTGTGTTTAACAAATTTGTTAATACAATGACCCAGACTCCGGTGATCGAACAGCTGCTACCTTTACCTAAGTCAGATGAAGAAGTAGCTAGTTATCCTTGGGATTACATTTACGAGCCAGATCCAAAAGAAGTTTTGGACCTATTGTTAACTCGTTATGTAGAGTCACAAGTATATCAAGGTGTTGTTGAGAATATTGCCTCTGAACAAGCTGCCCGTATGGTAGCTATGAAGGCGGCAACAGACAACGCTGGCGAAATGATCGATGATTTGCAACTCGTCTATAACAAGGCCCGTCAGGCTGCGATTACGCAAGAACTGTCGGAAATTGTATCAGGCGCTGCAGCGGTTTAGGTTTAGGTAACGAAATCAAGTTTAGAGGATTAATCATGAGCACAGGTACTGTTGTCCAAGTAATTGGCGCGGTTGTGGACGTAGAGTTTCCACAAGATTCTGTACCTCGAGTATATGACGCTCTGAAGATCACTGGTGAAGGCGCCTGTAATGGTTTGGTGCTGGAAGTTCAGCAGCAACTAGGTGGTGGTGTAGTTCGTACCATCGCTATGGGTTCTTCTGATGGTCTGCGTCGTGGTCTAGAGGTAGCAAACTCAGGTTCACCAATTACTGTTCCGGTAGGGGTTGCAACCCTTGGCCGTATTATGAACGTATTGGGTGAGCCTATCGATGAAGCGGGTCCTATTGGTGAAGAAGAGCGTTATGTTATTCACCGTGCAGCCCCTTCATACGAAGATCAGTCAAATTCAACTGAGCTATTAGAGACAGGTATCAAGGTTATCGACCTTGTTTGTCCTTTCGCTAAAGGTGGTAAAGTCGGTCTGTTCGGTGGTGCTGGTGTTGGTAAAACAGTCAACATGATGGAACTGATTAACAACATCGCTAAAGCTCACTCTGGTCTTTCTGTTTTCGCTGGTGTTGGTGAGCGTACTCGTGAGGGTAACGACTTCTACTACGAGATGGAAGATTCAGGCGTATTAGACAAAGTAGCCATGGTTTATGGTCAGATGAACGAGCCTCCAGGTAACCGTTTACGCGTAGCGTTAACTGGCCTGAGTATCGCTGAAAAGTTCCGTGACGAAGGTCGTGACGTATTGTTGTTCGTGGACAACATTTACCGTTACACCCTAGCGGGTACTGAAGTGTCTGCACTATTAGGTCGTATGCCTTCTGCAGTAGGTTATCAGCCAACACTAGCTGAAGAGATGGGTGTTCTTCAAGAACGTATCACTTCAACTAAGTCTGGTTCGATTACTTCTGTACAAGCAGTATATGTACCTGCGGATGACTTAACTGATCCGTCACCAGCAACAACCTTCGCTCACTTAGATGCGACTGTTGTATTGTCTCGTCAAATTGCATCTTTGGGTATTTACCCAGCGGTTGACCCATTGGATTCGACTTCACGTCAGTTAGATCCACAGGTTGTTGGCCAAGAGCATTATGATGTTGCAAACGGTGTACAAACTGTATTACAGCGTTATAAAGAGCTGAAAGACATTATTGCTATCTTGGGTATGGATGAATTGTCAGATGATGACAAAACCATGGTATTCCGAGCACGTAAGATTGAGCGTTTCTTATCTCAACCTTTCTTCGTAGCAGAAGTCTTCACTGGTTCTCCTGGTAAGTACGTTTCTCTTAAAGACACCATCCGTGGCTTCAAGGGTATCTTGGATGGTGAGTTCGATCACATCCCAGAGCAAGCGTTCTACATGGTTGGCTCTATCGATGAAGCTGTCGAAAAAGCTAACAAAAAGAAATAACTAGGCCGTAAAGCTTAGTTCTTTAAGGAGAACTTGATGGCAGCCAAAACAGTCCAACTTGATATTGTTAGTGCAGAAAACAGCATCTTCCATGGCCAAGTTAGCTTTTTAGAAGTTAATGGTGCTGAAGGTGAGTTAGGTATTATGCCTAACCATGTTGCGTTACTGACAAAAATCAAGCCTGGTATGGCGCGCTTTATCAAGCAAGATGGCAGTGAAGAAGTGTTGTATTTATCAGGTGGTTTACTTGAAGTACAACCTACTGCAATTTCAGTGCTTGCTGATGTAGCATTACGTGCCGATGATATTGATGAAAAAGCTGCTTTAGAAGCCAAAGAACGTGCAGAGCAAGCAATTGCTAATGCCGGTACTGACTTCAATTATGAAGCTGCTACAATCGAGTTAGCCAAATCTTTGGCTCAACTACGTGTTGTTGAATGCATCAAGAAAAATATCACCAGATAATCTGATTATTTGACGCTTAAAAGGCGACTCTTACGAGTCGCCTTTTTTATTGCCTATTACTGGCTAACTTAGCGCCTTTGTTTTCCCTTTGGTTGATATTCCGCTAAAATGACCGCAAATCTCTATCTGTTCAATAAAGGAATGCTCAATGTCGTTAAATGTTGTGATCTTAGCTGCAGGAAAAGGAACTCGGATGCGCTCAGATCTGCCTAAAGTGCTGCATCCCATTGCCCATAAAAGTATGGTGCAACACGTTATCGATACTGCCAATTCTTTAGGTTCATCGGCTATTCAGTTAGTGTATGGCTATGGTGCAGATAAATTACAAGCGGCTTTAGGTGAGCAAGCATTAAATTGGGTATTGCAAGCAGAACAACTCGGTACCGGCCATGCCGTTGCCCAAGCTAACCCAAATATTAACGACGACGACACGGTATTAATTCTTTATGGTGATGTGCCGCTAATTCAACAATCGACCTTAGAAGCTTTATTGACTGTTCGTCCTACAAATGGTCTTGCTATTTTGACTGTCAATTTACCTAACCCTACCGGTTATGGTCGTATCGTTCGTGAACAGGGTAAAGTAGTCGGAATTATTGAACAAAAAGATGCTAACGCTGAGCAGTTAGCTATTAACGAAGTGAACACCGGCATTATGGCGGTACCAGGTAAGCAGTTAAAAGCATGGTTAAATCGTTTATCTAATAATAATGCTCAAGGCGAATACTATTTGACTGACATTATCGCCATGGCTAATGTTGATGGTGTTGAAATTACCACCTCACAACCACAATCAGCTATTGAAGTCGAAGGCGCTAATAACCGCGTACAACTTGCGCAATTAGAGCGAGCTTATCAAGCTCGAGCTGCTGAAAAAATGATGCTTGAAGGCGCTAATTTACGCGACCCTGCTCGTATTGATATTCGTGGCGACGTGTCTGTTGGTATGGACGTGATGATTGATGTTAACGTTATTTTTCAAGGTAAAGTAACCTTAGGTAATAACGTGACAATTGGAGCCGGCGCGATTTTGATTGATTGCGACATTGCCGATAATGCAGAAATTAAACCTTATACTATCGTTGAAGGCGCTAAGCTTGGACAAGCTGCCAGTGCTGGACCTTTTGCTCGTTTACGCCCAGGGGCAGAGCTTAAAGAAGATGCTCATATTGGTAACTTTGTTGAAATTAAAAAGAGCGTATTAGGTAAAGGTTCTAAAGCTGGTCACTTAGCCTATTTAGGCGATGCACAAATTGGTGCTGGGGTTAATATAGGTGCCGGTACGATTACCTGTAACTATGACGGTGCCAATAAGTTTATTACCACTATTGAAGATGGTGTATTCGTCGGTAGCGATACCCAACTTGTTGCACCTGTGACAATCGGTAAAAATGCTACTTTAGGTGCTGGTTCAACCATAACCAAAGATGTAGCAGAAAATGAACTGGTGATTACGCGCGTTAAACAGCGTCATATTACGGGTTGGCAACGGCCGATTAAAATTAAAAAGTAGATTTTTATACTGATTATTCTAAAGCGGCCATTGGTCGCTTTTTTATTGTCTTAAAGACTATGAATATTAAACTTACCAAATAAAATCACAAAAAGAGATAATTTAAGCTTAAATTCATTTTAGTATGTTGGCTCAATGCATTGGTTTCTATATATTTTTGATCTATATCACAGTCAATTGTAAATATTAAAAAAGAAGTTTAAATGGAAACGCTTCTCATTTATATTACTCTCGTTTGTTGGAGTAGAGGTTTCATTGAGGAGTTGTAAATGGTATTTAAATATTCAGTTATAGGTTTAGCAGTTGGTTCAGCATTAATGACGATGCCAGTAATGGCTGAAGTATCTAGTGATACAAACATAGAACGTATTAATGTTGTGGGTCGAACTTTTAACGATTATAAAGTCGGTACAGCATCTGGTGCTATGCGCGGTGATATCGACCTAATGGATACCCCACAGTCAGTCAATGTTATCCCCGATTTTGTTACCGATGAACAATTGGCAACTAACCTTGCTGAAGTATTAGTTAATGATTCAAGTGTAACGGCAGGGACTACACGCTGGAACCGCCAGGTTTTCAGTATCCGTGGCTTTGAATTAGATTCTGGCAATGGTTATTTAATTAATGGCCACCAGCAATGGTCTCACTACATACAGCCTATTGAAACCCTACAACAAGTTGAAGTGCTGAAAGGTCCTTCTAGTATGTTGTATGGCCAATCTGGTCCAGGTGGTTTGGTGAATATGGTCACCAAAAAGCCGACTTATGATTCTATGCTTAATGTAGGTGTCGACACTGATGGTTACGGTTCTACCCGTGCACAGATTGATGCTGGAGGCAGTTTAAATGATGCCCAAAGTATTCGTTATCGTGGTGTGTTAGTGAAGCAAGACACAACATATTGGCGTGAGTATTCAACCACTGAAGAAAACCAAGATCGTGATCGTTGGTTAGGTTATCTTAATATGGAATTTGATTTAACAGATGATGTATTGCTATCTGTTAAATACGATCACACTCAAGATAAAGCCGGTATTGATGCGGGTGGTTGGTTAGACTCTCAAGGTCATGTTATAGGTAATAATAAAACTATTTGGGATGCTCCTTGGGCCTTTACCGATAATACGGTTTCAAATTTAGGTGCAGATCTTACTTGGCATATTAGTGACGACTGGAAAATTAAAGCCGGTTATAACGATCAGCAATTCAATCGTCAACGTTTCGACTCTGCGCCACAATATACTACCGATCCTTTTAGCAACGGTTACAGCATTAAACCATTTGATCGCTATGATGATTGGCAACATAAAACCGCTTATATCGATTTTACTGGCGAATTTGATTTTGCAGGAATTCAACACCAGTTATTGATAGGTGCAAACTATCTAGATTATTTCTATCAACAACAGATCCAGCGTGGAACAAGCCAAATAGTTATTCCTGGTCAGTCAGTTATTAAGCCTGATCTTGATTATCATCTAAGTAGCAAAGGTGATCCGAGCGAATACAAATATTATGGTTTCTATTTACAAGATTTAATGACTGTAAATCAACAGTGGAAGTTGCTTGCTGGTGTACGTTATGACGAGCAAAAGAAAGACGGCTTGGGTCAGAACAGTTATGCGGTATCGCCTAAGTTTGGGGCTATTTATTCGCCAATGGAAAATGGCAGTATTTACGTTAACTATTCAAAAAGTTTTACTCCACAAGGTGCTGTTAATAATCAATTTGACGTTAACGATGAACTGGATTTAAAACCTGAATATGGTATTCAGTACGAAGTGGGTACCAAATGGGAACTGTTTGACGATAGCTTATTACTCACTGCGGCTGTATTTGATATCACTGTTGAGAATATTACTATATCTGAAGTATTACCGACTCCAATAGATTCCTATACTGATATCACTACCCAAGGTGGTGAGCAGAAACATCGTGGATTTGAAGTGGGCGCTCAAGGTCAGTTAAGTGACGATTGGTTCATGACATCTTCAATGATGTACCTTGATGCTGAATATCACACGGGTGATGAACGTGAAGGTAAAACACCTGTTGATGCACCGGAATGGTCGGCTAATATCTGGACTCGCTATGAAATGACTGAAGACTTTGCGATAAACTTTGGTGCTATCTATGTTGGTGAGCGTTTTGCCAACACCGATAACAGTATTAGTAAAGACGGTTATATCCGTTTCGATATCGGCGCAGCTTATACTATGGATGTTATGGGGAAAGACGTCAGTGTACGCGCCAATGTCAGAAATCTATTCGATACCGACTGTATTGAAGGTGGTCAGTATAATATGGTCACCATTGGCCAAGATCGTAATTTCAGTGTTGCCGCCGAAGTTAAATTCTAATATTAACGAAGGTTTTATATTTTAAAAACTAACGTGTATTGATTAATCAATTAAAAGCCTCTGCATATGTCAGAGGCTTTTTTTTGTACTTTTATTTCAATTTTTGAGCGATAAGATCTAGATAAAGTTTCATTTGATGCTAAAATATCTTTCGTTTCGAAACTTATTTGAAAGATAGCTAATTTAAATGACTAAACGTAACACCCAACAACGTCGTCATTCGATCATTAAATTGGTTAATGAACAAGGCGAAGTCAGTGTCGATGAGTTGGCGAATCTATTTGCCACTTCAGAAGTCACTATTCGCAAAGACTTAGCCATGCTTGAAACTCATGGACTATTATTACGACGTTATGGTGGTGCGGTGCCTGTACCACAAGAAATGACCCAAATAGTCAGCGAAAACCTATCATTAAATAAACAAGCTATTGCCGCTAAAGCCGCCGAGCTGATCCGCGACCATAACCGGATCATCATCGACAGTGGTAGCACTACATCCGGAATTGTTCAGCAGCTTAATGACAAGCGTGGCTTGGTGGTGATGACGAATTCGCTGCAACTGGCAAACGCTATTCATGAACTTGAAAATGAACCGACATTATTGATGACCGGTGGCACCTGGGACCCTCACTCAGAGTCTTTTCAGGGCCAAGTGGCAGAGCAAGTATTACGGTCATATAACTTCGACCAACTTTTTATCGGTGCCGATGGTATCGACCTCGATCGTGGCACCACCACATTTAACGAACTAACCGGCTTAAGTAAAGTAATGGCTGAAATGTCTCGTGAAGTCGTGGTGTTATTAGAGTCGACTAAAATTGGCCGACGGATCCCTAATCTAGAATTACCTTGGGATGTGGTTAATGTCTTAGTTACCGACGATAACATCACCCAAGAAGCCGTTAACACTATTTCAGCACATGGTGTCAGAGTAATCCTCGCACCATACGCTAAGTAAACAAAATTAAATTGAAACAGTAAAGGAAACAACAAACATGTGTGGAATCGTAGGCGCAGTGGCGCAAAGGGATGTTGCAGAAATTTTAGTAGAAGGCTTACGTCGTCTAGAATACCGTGGTTATGACTCAGCTGGTGTTGCTGTTATCCATCAAGGTGAGTTAAGCCGTACTCGCCGTGTTGGTAAAGTACAAGAGTTGTCATCGGCACTAGATGCTGCACCGTTAAGCGGTGGCACTGGTATTGCCCATACTCGTTGGGCTACTCATGGTGAACCAAGCGAACGCAATGCACATCCACATTTATCTGAAGGTGATATTGCTGTTGTTCATAACGGTATTATTGAAAACCACAGTAAATTGCGCGAGATGCTAAAAGGTTTAGGTTACGTATTTTCATCTGACACAGACACCGAAGTTATTTGTCACCTTGTTCATCATGAACTAAAAACAGCTGCTACCTTATTAGTGGCAGTACAAGCGACAGTAAAACAGCTTGAAGGTGCCTACGGTACAGTTGTTATCGACCGTCGTGATAGCGAACGCATGGTTGTTGCCCGTAGCGGAAGCCCATTAGTCATTGGTTATGGTTTAGGTGAAAATTTTGTTGCCTCAGATCAATTAGCATTACTACCTGTAACACGTTCATTTGCCTTTTTAGAAGAAGGTGATGTCGCAGAAATTACGCGTCGCGAAGTTAACATTTTTGATATTAATGGCAATGCAGTTCAGCGCGAAATGAAAGAGTCGGAAGTGACTCATGATGCAGGTGACAAAGGCGAATACCGTCACTACATGTTAAAAGAGATTTACGAACAACCAACGGCAATTGCGCATACTTTAGAAGGTCGTATTGCGGGTGGTAAGGTTTTAGATTCAGCCTTTGGTGAAAATGCCGCTGAATTTTTAAAAGACATTAAACACGTGCAAATCATTGCCTGTGGTACCAGTTACCATGCTGGCATGGCTGCGCGTTACTGGTTAGAAGATTGGGCTGGCGTATCGTGTAATGTTGAAATTGCATCTGAGTTCCGTTACCGCAAGTCGCACCTGTTCCCAAATAGCTTGTTAGTGACTATTTCACAATCTGGTGAAACAGCAGATACGTTAGCTGCAATGCGCCTAGCAAAAGAAATGGGCTACAAAGCCACCTTAACTATCTGTAACTCAGCCGGTTCATCGTTAGTACGTGAATCTGACATGGCTTATATGATGAAAGCTGGTGTAGAAATTGGTGTCGCATCAACTAAAGCCTTTACTGTACAACTTGCTGGCTTGTTAATGTTAACAACAGTTATTGGTCGTCATAATGGCATGTCTAGCGACATGGAAGCAGCTATTACTCAAAGCTTGTTATCAATGCCAGCTAAAGTGGAACAAGCGCTTGGCTTAAATGATGCAATTGCAGAATTAGCAGAAGACTTTGCCGACAAGCAACATGCATTATTCTTAGGTCGTGGTGATCAATACCCAATCGCGATGGAAGGTGCATTAAAGCTAAAAGAGATTTCATATATTCACGCCGAAGCTTACGCATCTGGTGAGTTAAAGCACGGTCCATTAGCCTTGATTGATGCAGATATGCCAGTTATCGTGGTTGCACCGAACAATGAATTACTCGAAAAGCTTAAATCAAACGTTGAAGAAGTGCGTGCTCGTGGCGGACTAATGTATGTGTTTGCCGATGTTGATGCTGAGTTTGAGTCAGATGAGACTATGAAAGTCATTCCAGTGCCACACTGCGATGAGTTCATGGCACCGTTGATTTACACCATTCCATTACAATTATTGTCATATCATGTGGCATTAATTAAAGGTACCGACGTAGACCAACCTCGAAATTTGGCTAAAAGCGTAACGGTTGAGTAAGATTTTGATTTAAAATGAAATTTGTATTTTAGTAGGCTTCAAAACTTGCAATGAATATAGCGACTAACTGAAAAGTTAGAAACTAAATTAAAAAGCGGCTGACTCATTGAGTTGCCGCTTTTTTGTTTGGGGCTGCTAGTATAAACATGGCTACATTTTTGTGTTACCAGTTTATGGCGCAAGGATCTTGTTGGTTATTTTCTGAGGTCTGCTTTGCTTGATCAATAATGTATTCGAATGCCCCCATCTCACCATAATCTACATTTAGCGATAACCAGTATTCTGTTCTTTTTCGACTACGAAGCACCATGTTCATGGCAATGTTTGCTTCTTCATTAAATGTATCTAATGCTTTTTGTGCAGAGGCGTTTTCAGCTACTCCTTCAGAATCATCATATTTCTCCAGCACATTCTTTTGCATAGATAAACCCATTTGATGAGTTAATAGCCCACCTTTTGATTCAATTAATTTTTCACTGGTTTCTAAACATATATTCAATAATACAGCATTGTCGGTATCAGTTTTTTTGCATAACTTAGCAAGTGGTGCATAATTTGTTTTATATCTTGTTGCTGCAATACCAAGCACCGCTATTTTTAGCGAAAAATCATCATTCGCTCCCGCTTCTTTAAGGGCTAAATCGACTGTTGAGAAATAGTCTCCGGAATATTCGTTATAACGTTGAGAATGAGTAAACTGGGTCAGTGACGTTTTTGCTTTTTCTATATTTGCTGACTTCAGCTGATATAATGCCATTTGCAACAATAGAGCGCCGTTTTGGTTATCGGTATTTAACGCTCTTTGCATCATAACTTCATCACAGACTGTTGCTGTGGAATTACTGCAAAGTAGCATAAGGTTAAAAGCTAATAACTTATTGCTTGGATATGTTTGTGTTAGTTTGTCTAAATTTTCTATATCGACTTCAATCGATTTATTCCTGTTGATAAAAACCGAAGCAATACGTGCTTGTTGAGTTTGCTGTTGTTTAATATTGTCGAAAATAGAGTCTTGGTTAGCCGAATACTGATTAACGCTATCCTCAATTATAGGGTCAGTAAACATTTCTGCTATACCATTACAGCGCACCATTTCTTGGGGGGGATATTTTTCGGGGCACTATCAGTTTGATTTATGGTTTGCGAGTATTGATAATTTTGCAATGTGGATGGTTGCCGCTCATCATCGGTTTTAACTTGCAACACATTTGCAGTCGGAGTTTTATTTTTATTAAAAATAAAAAATAGCGCAACTACAAGTAATGCTGTACCGACAAACACAAATTTTTGTTTCATTAAACAGTCCTTTTTGAATATTACCAGCCCATACTGCAGATTTAATACTCAGTTCACAATAGGTATTAGCTAGGCTTTTTCTGTTTGTAATTATCGATTTTTATTAGCCCATTAAGCGGGTGTTTTGTATGAGTATTTACTGTAAATTTAAACTTGGTTTACTATCACCATAAAAATTACTCAATAGATGAGGAGTTTGCATGAAGTTAAAAAAACAATCTCGGACGAGAGAAGCTTGCTGCTGTAACGTTATGTTTAGGTACTGCGCTCGGTACTACTTTTATGATAGCGAATGAAACTCCTTTTATTGCATCTATGTTGGCGATTATTGTTGTTGGGGTTTATATCAATATCGTGTCTGGTAAATGGTAATTTATTGATTAGCGTTGATGAGTTTTAGTGATCTATTATCTAAAGGAGTTAGATTTGTGTATCAGATTAAAAACAAAGCGGATTATTTAGGTTTTGCCTTTATCGTTTCTTCAATACATATGTTTATTTATTGCGTTCCTGTTGCTGGGTGTTTAATTGCGATTACCGTTTCAAGCGCTGGGTTCCCATTCGAATTTTTCTTAGAAAATTATTTATTAACGATTTACATGATTGTATCTATGGTTAGTTCAGCGTTATACCTCACTAAAAGTAAGTCGCTCAGCATTGAAAATTTTCAGTTGGCTTTTAAGTATAGTTTTTTGCCTGTTTTGAGTGCGGCTCTTCTTGTTTTATGTATTTTTATACTCAATGTCGTTTACTTCTTATCTAGAGTTTAAGCCGTTTGGCATATCTATAGAGTACCTTGATTGTTAGGATTTTCAGAATTCTTAGCTTAGTTAGTGTGCTCTCTTTTATTTTATTGGGTTACATTAAGCAAAAAAGGGAACAGATACTGTTCCCTTTTTGATTAGATCCATTTAGCTATTACCAAACGCGAGCAACGAGTCCTTTGAGGTAATAACCTTCTGGAAATGTGCTACTAATTGGATGGTCGCTTGCTTGGTGCATGCGTTCAATAAATTGCACTTCACGCTTGGCATCAAGTGCAGCATCGGCAACCACTTTTTGGAATAGGTCTGACTGCATTAAGCCTGAACACGAGAACGTCAGTAATATTCCACCTGGATTAAGCAATTGCATCGCAATCATATTGATGTCTTTATAACCACGACATGCGCCATCGAGTTGTGACTTATTGTCGGCAAACTTAGGTGGGTCTAAAACAATAACATCAAAGGTTTTACCTTCATCTCGGTACTGGCGTAGTAATTTGAATACGTCTGCTTCGTTATAATTTACATGGTCATCATTAAGGTTATTAATGGCCATATTATCGCGAGCAGTTTGCAGCGCTAAGGTTGATACATCGACGTTTTCAATACTCGCAGCGCCAGCTTTGGCGGCATACAAGCCAAAAGTACCGGTGTAACAGAAGCAGTTAAGCACTGATTTACCTTTGACAAAACGGGCCGCCATAGCACGGTTGTCACGCTGATCCAGATAGAAACCTGTTTTATGACCTTTAACAACATCAACGGCAATCTTAATACCGTTTTCTTCGATGATCACGGGCATAGCAGGTAACTCCCCGTGCAGTAATCCTACTACAGGAACTAAGCCTTCTTTCTTTCTCGAGTCAACATCTGAACGCTCATAGACAGCGCAGTCCGGATATTGAAGAACCAGTTGCTCAACGATAGTGTCGCGCCACTTTTCAGCACCAGTACTCAATAACTGACATACCAGAACATTGGCATAACGGTCTATGGTGATACCGGGTAAACCGTCCGATTCAGCGGCAATTAAGCGATAGCCCGTTAGACCTTGTTCGCGGATCAAATCATCACGACCCGCTTGGGCTCTTTTAATGCGTCGGGCGAAAAAATCGGCATCGATAGTTTCTTCTTTGTCGAAGGTCCATATCCGCACTTGGATTTGAGATTCTGGCGACCAGGCACCGCGTCCGAGCCAATGCCCGTCGTGCGCCACTACTTCAACAGTGTCACCAGCTTGCGGTTTTCCGCCATTGACGTTGTGAATTCCATTGGAAAATATCCAAGGGTGGCGACGCTCTAACGAACGCTCGCGGCCAGGTTTAAGTTTAATTCTGATAGCCATGGTATTGCCTAATGTAAAGTATAAAAGGGGTAAAAAGAGTTACCGCGCTCCCGATAACGATGGCATATAAACCTAATCGTAATTCATTATTTACTTGGGGGTAATGACTCAATAATTGAATGCATTAGCCTGGGGGCGACGAAGTGGGATCATAGCCTGTTTTGAGCCTAAAAACCTGACAAATAATTAAATGGTAAGCCTAGAGTTGTATGGTTAACGTCAATTCTGATGATTGAATTAATAATTATTGTTTATTCCATCATGTATTAACGGTTTTTTGTTGAGTTGGAGTGAGCTTAAAGGTTGATGCACAATCAAGTATGGCTACATATTTGTAATGATAGTGATGATCGACTGATTAACGAGATGCTTTTGCTCACAGCTAAAACAACCCAACAAGCATTCAGCGGCAACGATGCTAAGCGTTGCTGACCCCCAGTATTTGAACACACTGATTATTGGTACTAGATAGTGACAATGATACTTGATTAGGCAATGACATTACCACGCGAAAAAACCAGAATGTAGCCTTTAAAGGGCAGTGCTAAATAGTCGGTGTGTATTGGTTTAAAATGGCTGCTGATAAAACCGAACTCTGCTAATTTTACACTGAGTTTATTTTTTCGGCCTCGGCCTGGGTCTACGATAATGACGTCACATTTTTCACTGGCATGGTTTTTAATAAAATAAGCCAATAACTGCACATGCTCATCTTCGTACAATAAATCACTGCCGATGATGACATCAAAGAGTCCCAGCTTGCTGGTATCATTGGCCCAATCTACTCGCTCAAAAGCAATGTTTTTACCATTGTTGAGTTTTGTGTTTCGATTAAGGAACTGCTCAACTTCTGGGTGATAGTCGGTTGCGGTTATATCGGCATGTTTTTCGTTAAGAAGTAAGCTTGATAGCGCTATTCCACAGCCTATTTCTAGAATTCTTTTACCTTCGGTTTTGTAATCCAACATATAGTTAGCCAGCACTAAACTTGATGGCCATACAATGCCAAAAATAGGCCAGCTCGCAGAGGATATTCCGAGTTTTTCAGCTATGCCTGTAGGGTCATAAAATTCTTGATTATTACGTAAGGTACATAGATGAACATCTATGTCACCAAATTCAACTGTTTGGTAGCTTAAGCGTAGAGCTGTCATTGGGCCGTCTCAAAAATTGAGCGCTCAGCCAGCTATCGAGGACAAATAAATGACAAAACGAAGAGGTTTTAGTTAGGTTATAGCAGTTCGTTAGAAAGGCAATGTATTTAACTAACGGTCAGGTTTTATTCGACTCATATTTTTGTTAAAAGCATCATAGTATTGTATTTTTAACTACGCTTTGGAATTCAATTGGATTAATGCTCTATTCAAACATTAACTCCTTCATAACGGATAAAATCAACGTAAACCGCTAGGTTTTACTCATGATTGCACCAGATTGACACCTCTATCGTTACTCCAATAAAACCTCATATATATCAGTTTATAGCATTTTGCAGGCCCATCTCAGTTTGAATTTTTTAGGTTAATTATTGTTTTTCGTTGTGACATTTAATCGTTATTCGTGATTGTTAAATATGTGACATACTTATCATAAACTTAATGATAATGGTTTGCATTAACATATTCGTTATGTATAATTCACGAAAATTTACATTGGTTTACACAACACAGTAGTTGTTTACATTGTCTAATCGGGATGGAATATGAAAAAAACGTTAATTGCTGCAACACTATTTAGTCTTTTGGCTAGTAATCAAGCTATGGCTTCTGACGAAACAACTGAACTACGCCAGATTATTGAGCAGCAGCAGAAAGTGCTTAAAGATCTTGAAAAGCGTCTTGAGCAAACTGAAAAGCGTGTAGAAACTACTGCAGATGTAGTAGAAGCAACTGCATCAAGCAAGTCGGCAACCACTATTGGTGGTTATGGTGAATTACACTATAACAACATTAGCAATAACCAAACGGGTACCGACAAGAAAGAATTCGACTTCCACCGTTTCGTTTTATTTGTAGGTCACGAGTTTAACAGCACTACTCGTTTTTTCTCTGAACTAGAAGTTGAGCACTCAATTGCCGGTGAGAGTAAAAAAGGCGAAGTTGAGCTAGAGCAAGCTTATATCGAGCACGACTTTAATGAGATGCTTACCGCTAAAGCAGGTTTATTTTTAATGCCAGTGGGTATTATCAACGAAACTCACGAACCAACAGTATTTTACGGTGTTGAGCGTAACCCAGTAGAAAAAGACATTATTCCTGCAACATGGTGGGAAGGTGGTTTAAACCTTAATATTAAAGCGGCTCCAGGTTTAGCGTTTGACACTGCAGTGACATCTGGTTTGTATTTGGATGAAAGCTCAGGCTATAAAATCCGTAACGGTCGTCAAAAAGTATCTGAAGCAAAAGGCGAAGATTTAGCTTATACCGGTCGTGTAAAATACACTGCAGTACCGGGTTTAGAATTAGCTGCCACGGTTCAGTACCAGTCTGACTTAACTCAAGGTACTGCTGGTGTTGATAGCGCTTCTGCTACATTGTTAACCGCACACGCTATTTACAGCATTGAAAACTTTACTGTTAAGGCTTTATTCGCCCAGTGGGATATTGATGGTAAAGAAGCTGAAGCATTAGGTCGCGATAAGCAAAATGGTTTCTATATTGAGCCTTCTTACCGCATTAATGAACAGTTTGGTGTGTTTGCTCGTTATAACGAGTGGGACAACAATGCCGGTGATAGCGCTGACACCAAGAAAAAACAAACCAACGTGGGTGTTAACTACTGGTTACACGAAAACGTAGTGTTTAAAGCTGATTACGAAAACATTGGTGGAGCTGCAGATTCAGACGGTTTCAACCTAGGTGTTGGTTACCAGTTCTAATTGCTGAGCATTCAGTAAAAAGACACTCCGATAAAACAGATTATCGGTAAAATTATGGGTGCCAACAGTGTATATTGTCGGCACCCTTATTTTTACTCTTGGCTAAGGATTGATATGCAGGCAATATTACGATCATATTTGATGCTATTTATGATGGGATTAGCTGTTTATTCGTCGGCGTTTAGTGCTGTAGCAACACAGTATCAGTCAAATGACGCCTTTATTAACCAAGCATTTAATGGCAATGCTGGCGAGTCTAAAGTGTTGTGGTTAGACGATGATCTAAAGCAAGCCATAGAAGCTATTTTAGCCCATCGTTTTAATAAAATGCGTATGCGCTACTGGCAACACAATGATGAAACCGTTTGGATAATGGACGAAATAGGCAAAGAGTCGCCGATTACGGTCGCTATTCATATTAAAGACCATCAAATTGTGCGGACTAAAGTGTTGGTTTATCGTGAAAGTCGCGGTGACGAGGTTCGTCATGATTTTTTTACAGACCAATTTAAGCTGGCCAAGTTAGATGATCAACATCAGCTTGATAAGCATATAGACGGGATTACTGGTGCGACATTATCAGTAAGAGCGTTAACTAAGTTATCGCGCATTGCATTATTACTTCATGCGCATGTGGTGCACTAAGCCACGTTCAATTCAAGCGGATCATTTCAAGCAGGTTAGTGTGACTAAAACATCTCGACGTAACCGTTTTAGACTTAAGATTTTACGAGCCCTTCGTCCTTGGCATCGTCGCTTAGGATTAGTGAGTGCGTTGTTTATCTTATTGTTAGTGCTTACAGGCGTAGCAATAAACCACAGCGATGATTTTGGTTTAGACCAAACACCAGTTACCCAGTCGTGGTTGCTTGATTATTATGGTATTGCTGCACCTTCTCATGTTGCTCAGTTTGGTGTTGCACCGTCTGCATTATATATTACCGATAATTTGTTGTGGCAAAACCAACATATGATTTTAGAGGCAAATACGACCTTAATCAGTGCCAGCTATGTCGTTAACATGCTGGTGGCCATAGATGCACAGCAATTGTATTTGTTTAATGATCTTGGTCAATTGCAAGAAACTCAAAATGCCAGCACTGGTCTTCCATCTGGTTTGTTAGCGCTAGCGATTGTAGATGGGCGGGTGTGGTTAAATACCGACAATGGCGTGTATCAAGCCGACGAACAACTCATCGATTGGCAAGCTATTGCGCCGTTAACAACACCAGTCGCTTGGCTGAGTGAAAGTGACGTTGTAGACAAAGAGGTTGTTAATCTTGCTCGCAGTGCTAATTTGCATTGGCAACGTGTGATACTCGATTTACATAGTGGACGTTTATTTGGTCATTTAACGGTTTGGTTGTGGGACTTATTTGCGCTAGCATTGTTAATGGTATCTCTCAGCGGCTTTTGGATTTGGTTAAAACAAAAACCACCGAGATAGTCTATTCAATAACTATGTTTAGCGTTCAAATTGCTCAACTGTGTCGGTTAGCTTGTCAGCTAAATTACTCAACAAATTACCAGCCTCGCTAATTTGATGATTACCCTCAGAAACTGACTCACCTAATAGCGTGAAATCTTGCACTTTAAGTTTAACGGTATTCGCTTGCTGCTGTGAAGCTTGTGCTAGCATGGCAGATTCTTGGCTGACGGTAGCAAGAGACAAAATAAGTTGGCGGCTCTGTTCAAGCGTTATCACTAACTGATTTGCTAATGATACTGAGTGTTGTGCTTTTTGTTGGTTTGATGCCATATTGTCGACCGCAGATTGAATTGAATCGACAATATTGGCCAGCATTGTATTTATTTCTACAGTTGAATTATGCGTGCGTAAGGCTAGCGTTCTAACTTCATCTGCAACAACCGCAAAACCTCTTCCGGTTTCACCTGCTCTAGCCGCTTCAATGGCTGCGTTCAATGATAATAAATTTGTTTGTGAGGCAATATCGGCAATGGTTTTAACCACTGTCGCTACTTGTTTACCTGAATTTTGCAGTGTTAGTAACATACTGGCGGTTGTTTCTATGTCTTGAGCCAGTACGCTAATGCTGTCTGCTGTTTGTTTAACTTCTTTTTGCCCTTCAACCATACTCTGCGCACCCTGCTGAGCAGAGTCTGAAGCACTTTGTGAGTGTTCGACACTTTGCTCCATTTGTTGCTCAAGTTGCGACATTACATCCACTAAACTCACAATAGTGTGTTGAAGCTCATCCACAGATGCTGATGATTTACCTGTAGTGTTACTTAATTGGGCAACGGTTTGGCTAATACTGGCGATGGCATCATGTACTTCATTCATCCCTAAACGGAATACGTTAATTAGGCCATTAACACTGGTGGCCACATTACTAATTTCAACGATACATTCATCAGACAATTTAGCTTTCAAATTACGATTTTGGGCAATGCGGGTGAGGTCGTTTGATAGTTGCTGAATCGGCGTAGCAATTTGTTTTTGTGCTGCTAAGTAAGCCCCAGCAGCCACAACCAACATGAGCCCGACTAATACAAAAATAAGCATAGTATTATGGCCAAGTTCATTTTGAATGTTCATCGCATTAAGGTTGGCTTGAGTTGAGATTTCCTCAGCAAGAACATCTAGACGATCTTTGAGCTCGTTAGCACTGTTATTTAATGTGCTTAAATGATTACGGGCATTGTCCCAATCTACCGATGATTTGCTCATGGTGTTTTCAAGTGCCGATAACGCGGCGTTAAGCGCGTCAATTTGTGGCATTAATTGGGTAGATGTTACGGTATTTAATTGTTGATATTGCTCGTTAAGGTTTTTTTCTAGTTTAACTTTATTCTGGCTAAATTCTGTAACATCGATAGTTGTGCCATATAAAGAATAACCCATTAATACCAATTCTTTGGCAAGGCTTTGCACCCGTGTAATGCTGTTAAGCGCTGGTAATGTGCCATCAACAAACCCACCGACTTCTTGTTTTACGGTTTGGTTGCTGTTATTGAGTAAAACAGCAGCCACTAGGGTCATTAATAAAATAGCTGCATAGCCTAGAAGAATACGAACTTTGATAGTATTAAAAGCGTTAAACATGGGTTAATACCTTAATCGGGTCATTTTTTGATCTCAGTGTTACTAAGACCGGATACAAGAGAAGTTATGTTCATTTTATTCTAATGTTAAACATATCGGCACAGTATTAACATTCTTGATTAGGAATCGTTAAATTATGCTAGTTGCGTTTATTGTGAATATAAGCTGATTAGTGGCCAAAAGGACTATCGACTCTAATTTGTACATACTCGTGTCAATAATAGCCTAGTGTTGTGCTTATATCTTGGAAAGCATGATTAATTATTCTATTGATAAATAGTCTTAATAACGTTGAAACAGATAAATAATAGCTTGAACAGATGCATAATCGCGATTACAAATTCAAATTAACCATACATGTTATTGGTTGTAGTCTGCATCTGCATTTGTTTGACAGTCAGTGCTGGTGATAAGGATATTGGAAGGTGGCGTTCATGTCGTTTCAACACTGCATGGCCGTAATCCTGCAGTGGCAAGTCATCAAATCTTGGTTAATTACGATATTAACTTTTGATGTTTTGTATTTGAGAGCTTTACAATATTAGCATTAGGTCTAATCGTAGTTCAGTCGTCTAAATATATGCAGCTTGTACAGTGTGGTCTGTATGCTTACCTGTTTAACTATGCAGGTTATTCGCAAACAGTCCTATTGAGTTATAAGATCAATACGTATTAGGCTGGCAAATCTTGCCGCTTACGATATTGCTATCGTTAAACTCGCATCGTATAGCAACAAGCATATGTTAGTCAGATGATGGTTATCAATGTCAGCATCATTCTAGCTCACAAGCTGTATTGACTCAGTTGTTATTTCAGTTTGTTGCATCTTTTTCAACTCAATATTTTTCCACACTTTGTCATGAAAGTAGAACACAACTGTATTAACGGCAGGCTCAAGCAGGGCAATGGTACCACCGATAATAATACTACCGGTTAATAGGTAGGTAATCGTAAAAGCCACACTGAAGTGTAAAATGGCAAAGCTGATTGTCTTTTTCATGATGAATCCCCTGTTTGATTTATTTAAATGATAACAGTTCTCATTATCATGTAAAGAGGGTTGATTCGATTATTGCAAATGAAAATTTCGATTACGTTTGTGATTTTTAATATTGAAAACAATAAAGGCCCTAAAAATGGCCTTCCATTACAGTTAATAACATGAATTAATTCAGGCGATAACAACAGATATTGTGATTAGTAATGCCACGGGAAACGTGAAAAGTCTTGATCTCGTTTTTCTAAAAAGGCATCACGACCTTCTTGAGCTTCTTCACTAGCATAGGCTAAGCGTGTTGCTTCACCGGCAAACAATTGTTGGCCAACCAAACCATCATCAGCCATATTAAAGCCATATTTAAGCATACGCATTGCAGTGGGGGATTTAGAATTAATCTCTTTGGCCCAGGCTAAGGCTTCTGTTTCTAGTTCGGCATGTGGAATGGCGCGGTTTACCATACCCATGTTAAATGCCTCTTCTGCAGAGTAATTAAACCCAAGAAAGAAGATTTCGCGGGCACGCTTCTGACCAATCATCTTGGCTAAATAAGCACTGCCATATCCGGAGTCAAAACTGCCTACATCAGGGTCGGTTTGCTTGAAAACAGCATGTTCTTTTGACGCCAACGTTAAATCACAAACCACATGTAAACTATGTCCACCACCCACAGCCCAGCCAGGTACAACCGCAATGACCACTTTAGGCATGAAGCGGATCATTCGCTGCACTTCTAATATATGCAGACGCCCCATGCGAGCGACATCTGGTGTACCTTCTTCAGCACCTTCATATTTATAGCCATCTTTACCACGAATACGCTGATCGCCGCCTGCGCAAAATGAGTACTGACCTTTTGCTGATGGTCCATTGCCTGTAATGAGTACACAACCTACATCGGACCATTGTCTAGCATGGTCTAAAGCTGTATAGAGTTCGTCTACCGTTTTAGGGCGAAATGAATTAAGGCAATCAGGCCTGTTTATTGCGATACGCACCGTGCCTTGAGATTTTGCGCGGTGGTAAGTGATGTCTTCAAAATTGAATCCTTCGACAAGATCCCATAGCTCAGGGTCAAAGATGTCAGATACCGATTCAGCTTGTGATTGTGTCATAAAAAAACCTAGCCCCTATTGCAGATATTACACAAAGGCTAGGCTTATTTGATACTTAGGTCAATTCGTTACCATAAAATCGTTAACGATCTCGAGTTATTAGATTTTATCGCAAATAAATTGCAGATTGTCTTTAGTAAAAACAGGGTGGCGAGCACTACTATGGCAGTATTGGCTTTTAAACTCGCTAATTGCTTCATTACTGGTAAATACACCATCTAATTCACGAATTTCAATTGTCGATAAACGCTCATAAATTTCCGTTTTAATTTGTGGAATGTGTTTATCTATTTTAGTGATTTTTGTACCTGTCATCGAATCAAGCTTTTTATCTGCCTTAGTAAACATCGTTTTAATGTCATTAATGGGCTTATCAAGCTTGTCTGTTTCTGTCGCGAAATAATAAATAACCCCCGCGATTATTGCTAATCCTATCCAGCCTCTCATCTTTTTATCCAATAATGTGTTATTACCTATATAACAAGCTAGTTATCGTTCAATATTAAAGCAGTAAGGCTGTAACATGACGACAGAATCCAACTCCAAGGACTTTTCCAAACAACAACGTATTCAAATCCATCAACCAGATGCTAGTAAAGCAGACCGCTTCAATCCGCGCAACCGTATTTACGTAAGAGCTGTCGATGGTTTATGGACAACCTTACGACGTTATATGGGTTGGATAGCCATGTTATTTTTCTTACTTCTGCCTTGGTTACCCTGGGGAGACCGTCAAGCCGTTTGGTTTAATCTTGCTGAGCAAAAATTTCACGTCTTTGGTTTAACTATTTGGCCACAAGATCTCACCTTGCTTGCCGCACTCTTTATGATAGCCGCATTTGGGCTGTTTTTCGTTACCACTTATCTCGGTCGAGTGTGGTGTGGCTATACATGCCCACAAACAGTGTGGACCTTCATCTTTATATGGTTTGAAGAAAAGTTTGAAGGCGCGCGTAATAAACGTATCAAGCTTGACCAAATGCCGTGGAGTGTGAATAAACTCTGGCGTAAAACAGCAAAACATACCTCTTGGTTATTAATATCACTATTAACAGCTACTACCTTTGTATCCTACTTTGTTCCAAGTCGTGAGCTCTATATTGACTTTTTTACCCTTAATGCAGGTGGCGGGATATATTTTTGGGTGGTTTTCTTCACTATTGCTACTTACGGTAATGCCGGATGGATGCGTGAGATCATGTGCATTCACATGTGTCCCTATGCCCGCTTCCAAGCTGCCATGTTTGATAAGAATACCTATATAGTAGGCTACGACACCCAACGCGGTGAAACCCGTGGTCCTCGTACACGTAAACAAGATCCTAAAGAGATGGGTTTAGGCGACTGTATTGACTGTGACTTGTGTGTACAAGTGTGCCCAACTGGAATCGATATTCGTAATGGTCTGCAATACGAATGTATTAACTGTGGTGCTTGTATCGATGCATGCGATAACACTATGGAACGAATGGGATACGATAAAGGGTTAATCAGTTACACAACAGAAAACAAACTTGATGGTGTGCAAGAAAAGGTACTGCGACCTAAGTTAGTTGGTTACGGTGTGGTGCTGACTGCGATGATATTAATATTCATTTATGCCAGCGCAACGATTGCTCCGGTACGTATGGATGTCATTAGAGATAGAAACTCACTTTATCGAGAAAATAACCAGGGCAATACAGAAAATACCTTTACGATTAAAATTCTCAATAAAACAGAGCAACCACAAGAATACGAACTAAGCGTCGAAGGTTTGCCTAATGCCAGATGGATTGGCCCACAGCATGTATCGATAGAAGCTGGTGAAGTATTAACCCTGCCAATTAGTATTGCAGTTGATCCTATTGAGTTGAAGAGAAGTATCACCAAAATCGATATCAAAATAACTGCACAAATAGATGGTAGCCCAATAGAAATAAAACAGGAAACTCGATTCTTTGGTGATTAGAACCGAGTGAAATAGCCTAAAAAGGGACGGATAGTCCCTTTTTTGTTCTTTTCGATTGAAAAAGCACCTCTCGGTCATGTTTTTGCAATATTTAGCCTATTTATGCTTGCACAAATAATTAAGCTCCCTATAATGCGCAACCACTGACACGGCATACGTCGCTGACAGGTTGTAAGGTTCAAATTGAAGTTTACAACGGTGAAAAGAAAGTTTGAAAAAACACTTGACGCCAACACGGGAAAGCGTAGAATACGCACCCCAAGCCAACGACCTAGCGTCTTATGGTGATGTCTGAAAAATTGATATCAACGTTCTTTAACAATCTAAACAAGAAATCTGT